>DRLZ01000387.1 GCA_011322755.1 Crenotrichaceae bacterium | reverse complement strand
TGTAAGGGGTTCCAACTGCGGTTGAATTGCCAGCGACCTTCATACCACGTCCGCTGCGCCTTGACCTCACCGCCCATCACCTTCACCACCAGATCGTCTATCCGGGTGTTGTACTCGCCGCTCGGTAGCTCGACCTGAGCGTGGGTGAGAGAGGTGAATATAAAGAGCAGCAATGCGATCATAAGCCTGTGAATGGGATTCATCTGGCTCAAGTCATGGCTTTCAGGAAGATAGTTCATCATTACCCTCCACCCTTGCCGCCAGGACCACAGCCACCGTCGCCGCCACTACTCGGGCATTGAGGTCGGCACTGTGCGCCGGACATGGAAGTATAAGATGGAGAACCTCCTCCGCCATAAGTACCTGTACGCCAAACAAATGATCCTGTACTTCCAGCCCCAGAAGTACCACCACTTCCCCCAACACCGCTAGCACATGACGCACCACCGGATGCACTGGCGAAGCCAAAGCCACCACCGCCATTTGATGAGGTTCCATTGGCACAAACAAAACTAAACGCGTATGAACCTCCCGTGCCGTAAGCAGAACAACCTCCACCGGACCCTGTCACAACATCGGGATTAACCGGTTTCAATGCAATCACGCGATATGGCACAACAACACTTTCATTCGGTTTTAATGATGTAGGAATGCTGTCAAAGAATTCATATTTAAAATAAGTATCGCTTTGTGGAATGGTCACTTTAAAATCATCGGCTCGAATAAGACCCTGATTAGTAAAAGTAAACTCACCATAGAAGACATCCCCCGGCAGCATATCATCGGGTAGGGACACGCTTGCCGGCTCAACGACAACGACCGGTGCAGGTACTTGTGTTTCATAAGTTGCCTGCAAGGTAATTTCATACTTGTCCTGAATAGTGATCTCAGTTACCGACCATTCGACCGTAACCAGGTTATAGTCAAGGAATATTTCTTTATTGAGGGTAACTCCAGGTTTAATTTGGAATCGACCCAGAAGTTCCTGGTGGTTGGGCGCTGTTGCACGGAATTTATACCAGCCGGAGGCAAGATTGCTGAATAAGGCCGTGCCATCTATCTCAGACAAAATAGACGAAATAGTGGTTGTCACGCGTTCATTTTGCACGGTAATCCGCGCACCCTGTAATCCCTCAATCAGGTTGCCATCAGCACCCTCTGTTGCTGTATATATGTCAGATACTTTGAATAATATTCCCCCCTCACCCGACTGGAGAAGCATGACATAAACAGGAATATTCGCATCCGCATGATTGCTGCTTGTGACAAGTAAACGATATTCATACATACCATCGATTTGATCAATCGGCGCCGCAACCGCTAAATTGATCTGACGTTGTTCACCTATAGCAATGCTGCCCTGTTGTGAGGGAACCGTGAGATAGATCCAGTCTGGCGCAGGTGAACCATCGGGCATGGTTAAACTGATATTGACATCTTTCATAGGAGCCAGACCGATATTGGAAAGCATTATACTCTCACTCACACTCTCTCCCTGTGAAAGTCCGGTCTCAATAAAACCTGGTTCAGCACTCAACACCGGAATAGCCTGTGAGAAGGTGTAATCAACGCGAATCATGTCAAGTGGCGTTGCGCCACTTTCATCACTGACGACGCGCAGATACAGGGTGCCGGTAGCATCTGCCGTGCTATCTGCCCTCAGAGTAAAGCTAATATTACCGGATTCTTTTGATCCCAGGTTGATCGCTGTAGCTGGAGTAATCGTAATTCCAGCCGGTAATACACCACCAGGCTGGTCAATTGCTTCATATACCATACCAAGATTTGTGGCCGTAGTACCGTTACCTGTTGTCGCGCGAATGCTGATTTCTTGATCATAGTCACGCGGTATATTAACCGTGGCCGAAGTGATATTCAGAACCACGCGCGCCACGGTAAAGCTGCCATGTTGGGGACGATCGAGCAGATCTGGATGTATAACAGATACTTTGTAAATGCCCGCCTCAGTAGCCAACGGTTTAAAGCTATAAGTAAAGTTACCGGCAGTATCAGTGAATACATCAAATTGACGTTCAAAACCATTGACGGCAATAATCAGTTTAAGCGGTACCGAAGCCATTGGCATAGCTGTGGAACGTTCAACCGCCCGCCCTGTAATAACAATATCTTCTCCACCAAAAGTGCTGGTTGGGGTGATATTGGTGATCTCCCCATAATAGGAGGTATCAACCAGCGTCGTGGCTCGGCTGGTAGTTCGCCCAAGTATCGAAACATGCTCCGCCTGGCCAAGCTTATAATGATACTTGTCAAGCCCAAATTTAACCCAGACATTTTCCGGCGCATTCGATGGCACGGGCAAATTAAATGTATCTGAGGTGAATGTTTGCCCCGGCGGAATGCGCGCAACCGTAGTGTTATTAGAAAGGAGAATGACTCTAGCGCCATTTGTACTGCTGGCGCCATTGCTCTGCAATACATCATAAGTGGAGATAATATTATTATCAACATCGACCAGTTGGAATCGCAGTTCACTGGAAGGCGATGAGCCACCATTTTGAGCCAGAATAATTTCTATCTCAACATCACTCGTATTTTCCAGACTAAATTGTACCTGTCCCGCACCACCACAAGTCAGATCCTGGGTAATGATGTTCAGCACCAGCGAACTGTCACTGATGAGCACATCCTGACTACGAACGATTCTGACACTTTCTCCTTCATTCGGTGTAATGATAATGCTGGTTGTCAGCATGCTCATATCTGGCAGATCTCTATATCCGCCAATAACTACCGGGATGGTTCTGGTTTCACCTGCTGCAAGACTAAAGGTTGCCGACCTATGATTATAGTTTTCCAATAACGAGTGTAATTGAATATTGTTAACGGTGATATTTGAGTTATTACTAACTTCATACTCAATTCTATTCATGATGCCACGTTTAACTTCTGAACCCGCTTTTAAGTTAGCACTGAGTTGCGGCAAGATCAGGCTACGACCGACACTTTCTACACCATTAGTATCCAGCGCTTTGAGGGTATAGAGACGAGTATTATTTGTATATCCAGAATCCGTGTAAGTTGTATCCGTAATAAGTACATCACCATTTAGTTTAAGAGCTTGCTCACCCGTTCCCAGGTAAAGGTCATAACCATCGATGGTTGAACCGTTATGCGTCCATGCTAGAACCGGTTTGTTATCATCTGTCTGTGTGACAGTAAATGTGGCAACGGGCAATAGATCAACATTCAGATAAGATGAATTGGAAACAGGTGACTCATTGCCTGCCTCATCTACTGCCGTCACCGCGTAATAGAACTCCGTTAGTGATGGTGTTGCATCGATTGTCGTCAGATCTGAAATTCCCGTGCGAACAGGCGTTAATCCGCTCACATCGGTAATATCACTCGTTGAACGATACAGCGAATAGGTTAATGTGCCCGTGTCTACAGGTGCTACCCAGTTCGCTCGAATGCCTGCGCCCGTCAATTCCAGCGTTAAATTTGTTGGGGCAAGACTAGCCGTTGAATCTGCATTCACCATTACTGGATCGCTTTGACCACTGATTCTTTCCTGACCATTTTCCTGTCGAATACTGGCAATAGCATATATATAATTGCCTTCAATGCTCGTTGAATCAATATATTGAAGTTCAGTAATACGCTGGTAAGCCGTCAGTTCCAGTTCACCTGACGCCTGTCGATAAAGTTGATAAGCAACGGCCTCTTCCACCGCATCCCACGTTAAGTTAATCTGACCATTCGGCAAGGCAACAGCGTTAAAGTTGTTTGGCACGGCCAATGGCGGCAGTTCACCCTGATAGATCTGGAAACGGTTATCACCCAGAATGCTAGTCGAAATATTTCCCAAATCATCCACACCCTGGTAACTAAAGCTTAGATCCTCAACCTCTGCCAGACCTGCATCTGCTGGCAGGATGAAACTACCGTACCATTGCGTTGTATCTGTCTGAGTCAAGGTGTCAATAACGATTGAACTTCGACCTGCCGCAGAAAGTTTGTAAGACAGGCCAGGGCTTTCGTTGCTGGCCAAGGCTTCGCTTAATGTCAAGGCAAAGTTAATGGTTACAGGCAATGACGAATCATTCTTAACCGGTTCGACAGGCGAAATTGTTAGTGCCGTTACATCCGGCCCAGCCGTATCAATTTCAATTGTTGTATCAAATGAGCTTCCACGGTTGCCTACAACATCGCGGGCAGAAAAAACTGCCGATGCAGTACCAGCAGGGGTGGTGTTTGTTATTTCAAAGCGACCCGAATATTCAGTATCACTCACGCGTTCAAGATTCACGGAAATAGGCACACCGCCATTTGGATTTATCGACAAGAATGGCGTCGTTAATAATTTCTCATTGACCGTTAATGCGACATCAACTGACCCTGCCGCCATACGGCCACTCACCGAGTCATATTGACCTTGTGGACTGAATTCCATAGAAACAACGGTTGGCGGCGTACTATCTGAGACGACATTTATCTGGTTGGATAAGCCACTTGAAGCATCCACATTATTAACCGCAACAACACTATAATAATAGGTGTTATCTGATACGGGTAAATCGGTATAATTATTTTCTATGATTAAAGCATTATTTGCTTTGGTCGCCAGATTGAAGTCTGCAAATGGCTGTTCACTACGGTATATATTGTAACCAGTGATTTTCGTATCCACCGATTTATTCCAGTATAGATAAACCTGACCACTCTCCCGTGAAATCGCAGCCAGCCCCGTGGGCGCATCGGGTAGTTCTGTATTCAGCGTCACCTGCACTGCCGCACTACGTGTACTTTCACCACCACGGTTACTCGCCGTTGCCTCCAGGGTGTTGTTACCTTCGATAATCGTGACAGAAGCTGTAAAGGTACCCGCACTAGTAACAACAATTGGTGTACCTACAGCCGCCCCGTTTAGATATAGCTGAACTTGCGATTGCTTTTCAGCCGTACCATTTACTGTGATCGTGCTGATATTAGTGATTAAACCATTGGCAGGTTTTGATATATCAGGCGCGATGGGTGCCGCCAGATTAATGATTAGCGGGATATCCTGTCTCGTGCTGTTGTCCAGTGTATCGTAAGCCAGGATACTCAAAGTATGGTTACCATCACTCGTATTTATAATATTCCACAATGCCGAGAAACCATCACTACCATTGGAATCAGTTGCCAACAGGATGTTATCAATACGGAATTCGACGCGCCCAATACCACTTTGATCGGATACATCCAGACTAATATTTCCTGCGACAGTCAGCGTAGCACCACTGACCAGTGGTGCATTATTAAACCGAATGTTACTAATAATTGGACCCGCAACATCCGGCACAGGTGTCTCACTGATAGTGGTAACGGATTTTTGCTGTCCATCAGATACATTGATGGTAGTAACAGCAAAGTAGTACATAGTGTCATTTGTTAAACCCGCCACTTTGGTGATATTAGCAGAAGCTGGCACAACCAGGCTTGGCGTCATCCCATCGACATTAGTAAAGGCATTTTGTGATACATAAATGGCATAATTTTTTACGTATTGGGATGGCTGTACCGCATTCCAGCTTAACTCTATCATTCCACTGTAGGGTGCAGCAGATAACCCAGTCGGGTTAGATAACAACGTCACAGCATTGAGGAATACGCCAGTGCTTTCATTGCCATCTGTATCGATGGCTGTTATTCGGATGGGATAGCTGGTAGCTGCGGCTAATCCGATTATAGTTCGAGTGTTTGTAGCGGCTGAAACCACTGTGCCGGCATCATTATTAAAATAGACTTTATAATTTGCCAGATCATTTTGTGTGTTGGCCGAATGCGTCCAGCTTAAGCCAATGGCATCCGCTTGCACGGATACCTGTACATTGGTGACTTCTTCGGGCGCAATGGTGTCACTGGTGGTAACGGTAACGGGTGACACAGTAGTTTGGCTGTTGTTAGTGTTATCAACCGCTACAACAGCAATATAATAGGTGCTGTTTCGAGCAAGGCCCGCAAGGTTAAAAGTTTTTATGCCTGCCGGCACCGTATTAATTAAGGTTGCACCACTTGTTTGTGTATAGGCAACCGTATTGGAATAGATAGCATAATATTGGATATCGTTGCCATTTGAGAACTCATCGTAGCCACTCCAGTCTAACGCCACCTCTGTTCCGCTTCCTGCGCCATTTGCCGTTATACTGACAGGCCCTGGTGCATTATTGTCATACTGGATAGTGACCGTGGCAGCCGAACTTTCATTTCCCGCGCGATCGCGCTGCGTCAGATTGAGTGTATTGACACCCTCAGCCAGAGTAACAACATATGACCATGTTGTATTTGCCGAGGAGGTAACCACTTCGGACCCATTTAACCAGATTGAAGCGTAGGCTTCTTTGTAGCCCGAAAGGGTTTCACTATTAATATTGGTAACGGCAGACACACTATTTACAACTGGGGCCAGTGGAATGCTGCGATCAATAACAAAATTACTTGTGAAAAGCGTAGAGGTTAATCCTGCAACATCATTGATTTGCGCGGTAACACTGTAAGCCCCATCAATCAATGCAATATCGGGGGTGAAGCTCAGGGTGTTATTGGTGTTAGTCCAATTGCCGTAAAGAACAAAGCTATTGCGTTTAACATCAAATGTGGAGTTATTTAAGTCAATGCCGCTACCTGCTTCAGTTACATTTAACTGAATAGTAGGCAACAAGTTTATAAAGGAATTATTGACTGGCGTTGCGCTTGATACAACCGGCGCGATCGAATCGGCAAAGAATTTGAGGGTTATACTTGCAGAAGAATTACCGGCTATATCCTGCGCAGTAACAACCTGATCCGAAGCACCTTCCGGAATTATTATTTGCACGGACCAGTCACCTGAGCCTGTCGTAACGCGCTGTGTTCCATTTATCCAGATAGAACTATTATCACTACGCGCACCCTGTAAAGTAACAATAGTACTAGTTACATTGTTGATTTCAGGTGACAACAAATAGTTTGTTACCGTTGGAACATCCGGTGCAATATTATCCAGTTCAATATTGATACTGTAGATATCTCCGGGATCTTCACCAATAACTGAATTCTGATTTTGATCCATACCGTTACCTTGAACGGTTTGAATATCAGGTCCAATTTTAACCGTATAGGTTCCCGCTGTAGACAAGGCAGGTACAAAATTGACATCATAACTCGTCGCACTGAGTTTTATGATCGATGCAGGCACTATACTACCTGTCGGGCCAACGACATTAATGTCAGCTAATGTAAATGTTGTTTCATCAATTTCCGCGCTGAAATTAAATGTGACAGTACTGATGTCCTGTGTCACCAGGTTTTGTGGTGAACTTGAAACCACAAAGACAGGATCATTTTTGTTTAGCGTATGGATAGTTCCAGGTTGGCCATTTTCACCACCAGAGCCACTTCCTCCCAGATTGATAATGTTATTCAGTAAATCAAATGAGGAATAATTGTAATAAACCGCAATGCGGCCACCACCGCCGCCGCCAGACAGGTAAGTCGTATTCCCACCATTGGCGGCAATACTGCCACTACCTGATAACACGCCCACATCCAGCCAGATAGACCCCCCGCTTCCGCCACCATTGTAATTACCTGCACTTTGACCATTCGCAAGTATCTGTCCATCTAAAACCAGCTCGGAAACTATCAGTTTGATCGCGCCCCCACCCCGGGATGTTCCACCGCCTGCACTGGTATCACCTCCTGTACCAAAATCAACAGGTTGC
>DRLZ01000386.1 GCA_011322755.1 Crenotrichaceae bacterium | reverse complement strand
CTCATCAAACACTGCACGTCTATATTTCGCTGGAAATACCAAATGGTATATTAGTACAGTAACATTATGACTCTTATGTATATATTCGCTCACACAAGCATCTTACGCCGCAAGCGGCGGGGAATAAAACCCAAAGGGATTTAAGTCTGCACCTGCGCAAGCTGATGGTGTTACGCATGCAAGCAGAATGGCGGAGTGCCTTTTGGCCGCGCCTGGTCGCTTTGTTGAGCTTTGCGATTCCACTGACCATACTGGCTACAGCAGTGATTGGCCTGATTGGCTATATCAACCTGGCCTGGTTCCTGGCCAGGCAGCTAGCACAATTCCTGGCACTGATGATGATCTGGGTGGTGTTACGGCACCTGATCATGGATGCCTTGAATCACTGGCGACAGCGAGTGCATTCTCGCTCAAAACAGGCTGTCATCGATCTGATACAGCATCTTGTCAATGTTGTTCTGTTACTGCTTTTCCTGTGGTTACTGATGTTGCTTGCCACCTGGAGCACTGGTACGGATCTGATCAGTTTTACACAGAACAAACTGGGCAACACACTGTTCACAGTTAACGGGCACAGCGTGACACTGATGCACTTGTTCGGGACATTGGTGTTGACTTTCCTCATTCCCTATCTCGGTAGCTGGAGCCGACATCTCACATATGATTTGCTCTACCTGAAGATCAGAGATCGGGGGTTGCGCAACAGTTTATCAGTCTTTACCCAGTACGCCATTATTGTGTTCGGCTTGCTGCTGGCTCTGAATCTACTGGGTATTGACCTGACCAGTTTGACAGTATTTGCCGGTGCACTGGGCGTGGGCATCGGTTTCGGACTGCAGAATATTGCGAACAATTTCATCAGCGGCCTCATTCTACTGGCAGAACGCCCAGTCCGTACTGAAGATTGGGTGACAACAGGCGACCACCAGGGGCGTATTAAACGAATCGGCATGAGATCCTTGACCCTAACTACCTGGGACAACCAGGATGTCATTATTCCTAATGCCCAGTTGATTACCAATCCTGTGATCAACTGGACCTTGTCGGATAGCTTGGTGCGTACCGTATTCGTGGTCGGTATACGCTACCAGAACGATCCACATCGGGCAAAACAGGTGATTGAAGAGGCAATTTCCATGAAACCAGCAGTATCCCAGCTTCGACCGCCACGCGTCTTGCTCACCGAGTTTGGCGATTCCTCGGTCAATTTCCGGATCGAGTATTTTGCCATCGTGACTCGCCAATCCGAACGGCTCAAGATCAAATCCGATGTCATGTTTTCCATCTGGGATGCACTAAAGGAGGCGGAAATAGGTATTCCTTTTCCACAACAGGATATTTATATCAAGGAAGTTCCTGATTCGGCATTTCCTGACAATCTTAATTCTCGAAGTCCAGCGCAGGCATCATCAGACTTCGATGACTAACACGGGCCATGAGGTGTCGTCTTGCATGTCGTCCTCTCGGCTGGTTCAACACTCCTGGTTCCAGGTGTATTATTCTTTAACTGATTGATTACAGTGATGATATCACTGAGAAGCTTATCAGCAAGATCACGGCTGAAGTTTTCCTTGACGACCATGCGCAACACATCAACATTGTGTGCATTGGGTGGTAGAGAATAGGCAGGGACAATCCAGCCGAACTTTCTTAATTCATCAGAAATTTGATAAACGCTATAGTGTGAGTCGTCAATCAGCCTGACCACGACAGTTGGTAAAAATTCAGCATCAGTCAGTATCTCGAAAAAACCGGATTTAACCAGCTGTTGCTCCATGTATTGTGCGTTACTCATCACCGAGTTGATAATTTTTCGATACCCTGATTGTCCCAGTCTGAGAAACATGTAGTATTGTGCCAGCAGGTTGGAGCTGCCTTTGGAGAAATTGAGACTGTAGTTTTGCATTGAACCACCCAAGTAATTGATTTCGAAAGGTAGTTCATGCGGTAGATCGGAGGTGTCCTTAAAAATAACCGATCCCATACCGGCATAGACAAGTCCAAATTTGTGATTAGAGACATTAATGCTTCTCACCTGTTCCAGTCTGAAATCCCAGATAAAATCAGATTGGTAAAAAGGCAATACAAAACCGCCACTGGCAGCATCAACATGAATTGGGATGTCCATTCCGGTTGTTGACTTGTGCTGTAGTAATAAATCGTTAATGCTTTGAATATCATCGATCTGGCCAGTAAACGTGGTGCCGGCAATCACGCCGACAGCAATGGTATTGTCATCCAGTAAGGGGGCAACATCATCGGCATTGATTGTATATTTGTTATTCTGTAAGGGAATGACCTTCATCTCAACATCGAAATAACGGGCGAATTTTTCCCAGCAAGTATGCACGTCGGCGCCGAAAATAATATTTGGATGAGCGTCATCTAACCCGGCCTCCTGGCGTTTTTTGCGCCAGGTCCATTTGTGCGCCAACAATGCCAGCATAATGGCTTCTGATGAGCCAATTGTTGTCACACCTGTCGGCTCGCAATCTTCAGGGACATTAAACAGGTTGGCTTGCATGCGAATAATGCGGTCTTCGATGACTTTTAACTGTGGATATTCATCTTCATCAATCAGATTTTTGGTTGCGCCGATTTTGATCAGCTCATCAGCTTCCGGTTCCATCCAGGTTGTCACGAAAGTTGCCAGATTCAGCGCCGGATTGCCTTCCAGATTCATCTCGTCAGCGACGATTCGAAAGGCTACTGTGGGGAGCAATGAATCTTCCGGTAAGCGATTTTTTTCAATTGGCTGCGTATCCCAACGTCCACCATAAACAGGCGTCAGGTAAGGGCTTTCTTCCTGTTTTGCAGGTCGGAACAGTGATTTAAGTGTTTGGGTAAACTTCATGATTGATCTGCCAGTGTATGAATGTGGTATCTGTCTTTAATCAGCAAACTCATGATCAGAGCAATAAAAAGGCTGATGACAATGGTCGTTAAGGGTATTTGAAAATCCGCCAGGGATAAATGGTGGATAGACTCTTGTTGCTGCACGCTCGGGTTTTGTTGCAGCAACCATCCAATCAGGGGTTGAAACAATGCACTTCCGCCGATTAACCAGGTATTGGTGAAACCCAGTGATGTGCCCTCGGCATCAAGTGCCCCAGTTCTTGCATTGCTGGCATAAGCCAGTACATTGCTGCTGCAAAAAAAACCGAGTAAAAAAAGCAATCCATCAACAATCCATACTGACAGATCCGGCACATAGAGCAATAGAGCCATACTCATCAGACCACCGGAAGCGCCAATTGCCATCGGTAATTTAAAGCCTTGTATGCGATCAGCAAACCAGCCAAAAAAGAAACTGCCGGGGATTGCGCCAATGAACAGGATGGATACCATCGCTGCAGCGTGTGCCTGGCTAATCTGAAATCTGGCCTGGATGAAAAGCGTACCCCATAATGCACCAAAAGCGATAAAGCTGGTGTTAATGGTCGCGGCATAGATTCCAGCAAACCATGCATCTCTTTGTGACAGTAGATAGCTCAGATCAGTCAGGATATGTGAACTGAGAGTAGAGGAGCCGCGATTGATCGTTGGCTCAGGTTGATCGCGTACAAACAGGAAAATAATCAGAGCTAACGACAATCCAAATGCGGCAACCAGCCAGATAGTTTCTCGCCAGCCCAGACTCTCACCCAGTTTTGAAATCGGCCCCTCTCCACTCACTGCGCCCAACATTCCCACAACATTGGTTAACCCCACAATGGTCGCGAAGCGATTTGCCGGAAACCAGTTGGCAGCCAGTTTTAAACAAGAGACAAAGGAAAAAGCCGCACCTGCACCCACAACCATGCGAGTTATTGCCGCTATAACCGGCGAACTGGCCATGGAAAATAACAGACAGCCAGTTCCCGCAATGAGTGCGGCAGCAGCCAGTGGTCGGCGCGGGCCGAAACGGTCAACTGTTAGGCCAACAGGTATTTGCAGAATCGCATAGGAATAAAAATAACAGGATGAGATCAAACCAAACGTACTGGCATCAACGTGAAAAGCTGCACGCAGCTGAGTACCAAGGGCGGCAGGGATAACTTGATTGATAAAATCAAAAAAGAAATACAGAGTGGAAATTCCCCACATTACCCATGGTACTATCTTTTTTGTTCTCATCTGAGTCTCTGATTAAGCGGATTACTTGTGCTACTTATTGGTCACAATACAGTAATTATTTCAGTTTTAGGGAAAGGCATTGCCATGATAAAGTACTTTAACCTTACATCATTAAGAGAACGTAACATCATAAATTAATCCTCTGTTTTGCCATTAATTTGTGTAGTTTGACCCAGTTTCTTTATCATTGCCGCACCGCTAACACCATCTATTTATAAATGTCAATTAGATCCATCATTTACAAGCCGGTTCAACAAACGTTAGAGTAGCATGGGGAGGGTGAAGTCCTCCAAGAACAAAATTGTTAACAGCAACATTAATCATGTGACAATACAGTACTTGAAATTATTACGTTTGCATTATGCATATCAGGGAGGAACTAATGATGTCTCCGCTTAGCGAAGAAGAACGAAAACAAATACTTGAGAGCTCTCCCAAGGGAACCTGGGCGTTAATGCTGATGGTAGGGGCAGCTATGACTATCGGCTGGTTATTCCTTTACTTTGGAGTGTTTTTGCCTCGCGGCATCGTTAATTGAGGTGTGTTATGCATATTGATCCTCTTGAAAGAAAATGGATTTATGTGTCACTGGGTATGACCGGACTTTTTGTCGGAGTGATACTACTAACCTCATTTATCCACGGAGTCAATGCTCCCAGTAACGTTGAAACAATCGATTCAGCACGATTGCACCTGAGTAAGGAGTTTGCAGAAGACAACCTGGGCGTAGAAGAAAACGTAGATGGCTCGATTATGGTGAGAATGGTGGCAGCGCGTTACGGTTTTTTTCCCCGTAGCATAAAGGTTCCTGCAGACACCAAAATCACTTTTCGCTGGGTGAGTTTTGATGTGCTACATGGTGTGCATATCCCGATGACCAATATGAGCACCATGATTCTTCCCGGTTTTGTTGCAGAAGTAACCACTGTTTTTCCCAAACCAGGTTTGTATCCTGTGCTGTGTAATGAATATTGTGGACGCGGTCATGACCATATGTGGAGCAATATTAGTGTCATAGCCAAACAACACTGGAAACAATCCAGCAATAAGAAAGGTGATAGCGATGAGTGATGACAACACGAATAGGTTGGCTTTAAGTCATCTATGGGTGGCATTTGCTGCTTTCATTGTTGCCTGCTTTATGGGACTGTATCAGGTACTGGAACGTAGTGGTGTTTTTCCTGCGCTTGAATCACCCACGGCTTACTTTGCATCCGTCAGCACTCATGGGGTATTGATGGCGTATGTATTGACAACCTTTTTTATTATGGGATTCGGTTATCACACAGCTGTGACCAGTTTGAATCAACCGCTTTGGAATAAAAATCTTG
>DRLZ01000385.1 GCA_011322755.1 Crenotrichaceae bacterium | reverse complement strand
GAGTATGAGCTTGAGACTGGTTTTTGTACTGAAACTGGTCATAAACAAGAGAATCAGGATGCAGCAGGCATTAAAATCCCTCAAACTGATTCAGCATTAACATACAAGGGTATTGCGATTGCGATTGCTGATGGAGTGAGTGCCTGTGATGATGGCAAGGCAGCGAGTCACTGCTGCTTGACCAGTCTACTTTCAGATTATTACGCAACGTCTGATTCCTGGACTGTTAAAAAGTCAGTAGAAAAAGTGCTATTGGCGACCAACCGCTGGTTATATGCTCAAGGCACAGATCAAGCAGGGCAGGGCAAGACAATGGCGAGTACCCTGAGTGCAGTCATTGTTAAGTCTGTCACTGCGCATCTCGTACATATTGGTGATAGCCGAATCTACCGTTTGCGGCAAGGTAAGCTGGAGCAGCTGACAAAAGACCATAGCTGGGGTAATACCAACAATCAATATTTACTACGGGCAATGGGTATTGATCTAGGCTTTCAGCTTGATTACAAAACGCTTGCTGTTGAAACAGGTGATGTGTTTCTACTCACGACTGACGGTGTGCATAACTACATCAGTAATCAATCCATGCTCAAGCTGCTTGAATCAGAAAGTGATCTAAACAGCGTGGCGCGCAAGATTGTTAACCATGCTTTTGATAATGGAAGCCCGGATAATCTTACTTGCCAGATTGTGCGTTTTAATGCCTTGCCTTATCCAGATGAAAATGAAGTTTATCGCAAACTGAGTGAGCTCCCTTTTCCTCCTGACCTTGAACCGGGGATGAAAATGGACGGTTATCTGATCAAGCATGAAATTCATGCAAGTAGCCGCTGCCAGGTTTATCTCGCAGAGGATATGGAAAGTGGAAAAACAGTTGTTATCAAAACACCTTCCGTCAATTATGAAGATGATCCAGCCTATCTGGAGTTATTCCGGCATGAAGAATGGGTCGGTAACCGAGTAAAAAGCCCGCATGTGATGAAAACCCTGAAACCTGTTCGGGAACGAAGTTTTCTGTATCACGTGGTTGAATATATCGAAGGCATTACATTACAACAGTGGATGGATGATCACCCTCGACCACAATTACAGGAAGTGCGTAATCTGGTTGGTCAGATTGTACGCGGGGTAAATGCTTTCCACCGTATGGAAATGCTGCATCAGGATATCAAACCGGATAACATCATGATCGACCGGTTTGGAACAGTTAAACTCATTGACTTTGGTTCTGCGAAAATAGCAGGGATTGAGGAAATCTCATCACCAATTCAGCGCATCAGCCTGCTTGGCACCAAGCATTATGCCGCTGCTGAATACTTTCTCGGTTATGCGGGAAGTCAACGTTCGGATCAGTTTTCACTGGCTGTTATTGTCTATCAGATGCTCAGTGGCAAGCTGCCGTATGGTGACAAATATGGTGAAGGAGAGATTACCCGAAGCCAGTATATCTCTGTACGCAGCTATAATCCTGATATTCCGATCTGGGTCGATAAAACACTGGAAAAGGCGTTGAGTATCGATCCTGATAAACGCTATCCAGAGCTGTCAGAATTTATTTATGATTTGTCCCACCCGAATTCCAGTTTTATACAACTGAATCGTCAACCGTTGCTGGAACGGAATCCACTGATTTTCTGGAAAACACTGGCAATCCTCTCATTACTGTTGAATATTGCCATTCTGATCTGGTTTAATTCACGGTAATTAGTTCGATGTGGCTCAGAAGGGCATTGCTTTGTTTTACACAATCAACCCTCAGGACTCGATTCTACTTCAACCTGGCCGTTATCATTCTGTTCTATTGCAAGTGAGTCCAGCTCAGGCATCACATCTTTATGTACATTAATACCCTTATTGTGCAAGGCTTCCTGTATTGTTTTGATCTGATTCTCCATACACTGAATATAGGCAACCATGCGCTTGTTCGCTTCGATGACAGGGTCGGTAAGATCAGCACTTGCTGCATAAGAGTCAAAGCTCATTGATTCTATCATTTCAGCACATGGCAGCTTACTGGCATTTTTCTTGTTGATTTGACGCGCAGGGATACCAACCACCGTTGTATTGTCGGCAACATTCTTGATTACTACAGAATTTGATCCAACGCGCGCGTTATCACCGATTGTTAAGGGGCCGAGAATTTTAGCACCCGCACCAATCACAACATTGTTGCCCAGTGTTGGGTGACGCTTGCCCTTTTCCCAGCTTGTACCGCCAAGTGTCACACTGTGATACAGCGTGCAGTCATCACCGATCACAGCCGTTTCACCCACAACCACACCCATCCCGTGATCAATAAAAAAGCGTTGACCAATAACAGCGCCAGGATGGATTTCTATCCCGGTCAAAAAACGCCCAATATGGGAAAGGAAGCGACCCGTCCATTTCCAGTTGTGTTTCCACAGAGCATGACTCACACGGTGAATCAGGATCGCGTGAAAACCAGGATAACAAGTGAGTATTTCAAAAACTGAATGTGCAGCCGGATCGCGTTCGAACACAACCTGAATATCTTCTTTTATGTGTTTAAACATTGCTTTGATTTTTTCCTATGCAGAATTTAAGTAATAAAGGATGGATAAAACTTATGGTTTTAATGCCTGAGTTGCGCTTAATATACCGCGCAAGATATCAATTTCCTTTTTTTCCAGTCGCGTGCGCGTATACAATCGCCTTATTCTACGCATAATTGAACGTGATTTGTCGGGATGGATGAAACCTATCGTCTTGAGTGTCTGGTAGAGGTGATCGTAAAACAACTCAAGCTCTTTTGATGTCGCAAACTCAGCCGTGGTTGAAGTCGTCTGCTGAGTTGCAGTGATTGTACTTGTTGTTACAAATAATTCATAAGCCACTATCTGAACTGCGGCAGCAATATTCAGTGAGGAAAAATCAGGGTTACAAGGGATTGTGAGGATATTTTGGCAACGATCCAGTTCCTGATTAGTGAGCCCTGAATGTTCACGTCCAAACAAAATTGCAATCTGTATATCGGATGGTTGTTGGCTAACCACATCAGCACATTGTTTGGGTGTTAGTTCAGGCCAGGGGATTTCACGCAGACGCGCACTGGCACCAATGACCAGCTGGGATTCTGCAATGGCATCATCAAGCGTCGGGTAAATCACAGCGTTTTCCAGAATATCATCAGCACCTGAAGCACGTGATGTTGCATCAGCAGATGGGAAATGATGTGGCGAGACCAGAT
>DRLZ01000384.1 GCA_011322755.1 Crenotrichaceae bacterium | reverse complement strand
TGGCTTTTAAATCAACGGAAAAATCACCTGTCTTACCAGCCGTGGGTAAACGAGTGCTGTCAGGGATATCTATATCTGCGTTATAACTAACTGCTCCAAATAATGCGGGATCACCCTTTTCACAATGCTGTTCGAACGTTGCCGCAAAGCTTTTGAGCTTACCACTAGTGTCATAAGATATTTCAAGAATCTCAAATTGCCCTTCCAGTGTATTACAACCGCGTCCTGTTCCAGACACGCTTAATCCATTTTCATCAGATGGCTGGAAAGGATAACGAGTCGCATTTGAATAGTTGCCAACTGTCAATGGCTGGTTTTCTGGTGATGCAAAGTTAAGTGTCCACCAGTTCTCATCACTAGTGAAGTCAATGGTTACAGTGTTTTCACGATCCTGCGTTGATCTGCTGGAAAAAGTTCCATCACTCTCGACCCATACTTGTGCTTTTCCCTGGCCAATATAATCACCTTCTTGGCTATCAAATGAGATAAAAGAACTGGCTGTATTGACTCCACTATAGATCAACAAAGTCAGAAACAAAAAAGGATTGATTTTTTTCACTATGATAGCCTCGTAATTAATCGATACTATTAAAGCGTAGTCGAAATTAGTGATATCACCAGTGTAAATAACATGAGGTTAATAGAACTGTGATAAAAATACATCTTTGTCGACTTAATACAAATTAACGCGGTAATCAGAAACAGTGTCGATCAGGGATCGATGCATTCGTTCTAAATGAATCTGGGTGTAGCCATACCTAGAAAGAAGTATTTGTAACGTTGCCTGGTACAGTTATGTTTGTTGCCGGAAGGTTTCTGCCTGTAAGTGGTGACGACGCAGTAATTTGTAGAATTCTGTGCGATTACGGTGTGCCAAATGTGCTGCTCTGGTAACATTCCCGCGTGTAAGCTGCAAGATGTCTACCAGATATTCACATTCAAACTGTCGCTGTGCTTCAAACAAAGGCAGAATTTTTCGGGTTTTTCCCCGTAAGGCCTTTTTGACCAGTAATGCTGATACCACAGGTGTTGTAGACAATGCAGCGACTTGCTCTACAACATTTAATAATTGACGCACATTGCCTGGCCATGGTGCTGACATTAATATTTCAATTGCTTCACGTGAAAAGCCTTTGGCAATACAGTTGTCGCTGCGATCGCGAATACTATTTAGAAAATAGTTTGCTAACAATGGGATATCTTCACAGCGTTGAGCGAGTGAAGGTAGTTCAAGCAGAACAACATTAAGTCTGTAATAGAGGTCTTCTCTAAATTCTCCTGCTTCCACAGCAGCTTCTAAATCCTTATGGGTGGCAGAGACAATACGGACATCAATTGCAACTGGCTTGGTTTCGCCAAGAGGCCGTATTTCTCCTTCTTGCAGTACCCGTAGTAGTTTAGACTGAAATTCAAGTGGCATGTCGCCAATTTCATCTAGAAACAGTGTCCCACCATCGGCTTCTTCTAACAACCCCTGGTGGTTTCGATCAGCACCCGTAAATGCGCCTTTACGGTACCCAAAAAGTTCAGATTCAAGAAGAGGTCCGGGAATTGCTGCACAGTTTATTGGAACAAAAGGTCCTGTATTACGATGACTTGCTTTGTGTATCGCAAGTGCCAGCAGTTCTTTTCCGGTTCCGCTGTCACTCTGGATGAGCACGCTGACATCAGATAATGCAACTCGACAAGCTTGTTTCTTCAACTCATTCATTAAGGTACTTTGAGTCACAATTTCATCATGCCAGGCAGAATCGATATGGTCGTCTTCATGCTGTGGCTGGTATTGTTGTCCCAAAGCTGAATTAATAGACTCAAGCAACTGCTTACTGTCAAAAGGTTTGGTTAAATAGCTGAAAACGCCTTGGTGTGTTGCATCAACAGCGTCTGGAATAGAGCCATGTGCGGTGAGAATGATGACCGGTAATAGAGGGTACTTCTGATGTACTTTTGTGAATAAAGTTAGCCCATCCATGTCATCCATGCGAAGGTCTGTGATAATTAAATGAGGTTGAAAATCAGCGAGACGTGTCAGTGCTTTTGCTCCACTATCAACCGTTTGTATATTGAAACCAGCTGATTCAAGGCGTAATGAAAGCAGTTTTAACAGCGCTGGGTCGTCATCGACCAGTAATATTTTTTTTCTGGTTGGCATTGTTTGTTATAGAGTTAGCTAGATGGCTGTGAAATAATTCTTTTTTCTTGATGATTTAGCTCAGATTCCAGTGATTTGAGTTGCTGTAGTTGCTGACGGGTTTTTGCCAACTCTTCGATGATAGCCTTGTTTTCTTGTTGCTGGGTTTTTAGTAAGTGTCTTGTTTTAGTGTGTTGATGGCGAATGAGCGAGCGTTCTTCTACAAACTGCTTCAAAAAACCTGCAAATATCTTGTCTGCTGAGGTAACCGATTTAGCATTGGTGATAAAACTGGTTAATAAATCGATTGACGCCTTGTCATCTTGTAAAATGCTGTAAGGCGCACTGAGGAGTATCGCTAACTTGATTTGATTGCAATTACTTAATTTGCCTTTGGCATTTGCACTCGAACGCAGTGATCGGACGGCCTGTTTTTTTTGACTATCAGTCAAAACTGAGATGACCTCGTAATAATGAAGGATGTCACAAGCCGATGTGATCGTTGTCTCTATCGCTGGTTCTTCTGCATATTCGTTGATATAGTCGTTTTCAGGATCCTGGTGACGTGTGTATTCAAGGCTTGAGCAGGCTTCGAATAAGATTATAAACAGTAGTAGCAGTATTATTTTTATCATACTTGTTTCTCCAATTTTGCTGTCTCCCTCGTTCTTTTATCGGCTCTGTTGATTTCTTCTGCAGGAAGGATGATACGAAAATGTGCTCCTTTTTTAGATTGCTGTAACAAAACCTGACCATGATGTAAACGAGCATAGCGACTAGCAATTGCTAACCCTAGCCCTGTTCCTTTAACATGTGATTTAGGTGTATTTCGACCTTGAAAAAACGGTTCGAAAATCTGTTTTTGGTCTTCTCCGTGTACTCCTGGCCCAGCATCAATAATGTCTATTATCACCTTCTGTCTCATTTGTCTGAGTTTGATATGAATCGTTCCCCCGAGTGGGGAAAATTTTATTGCATTTGATAAAATTGTTCCTGACAGGACTCTAAGTTGTTCACGATCGCCACGGGTAACAGCGATTTCAATTTGGGCTAACATGTCAATTTGTCGTGACCGGGCAGCGAGCTGATGCTGCTCTATGACATCATCCAGCAATAAATCAATACGAAGTCTTTCATTGCGTGATGGGCTTTTTTGCAATAAAGCGCTATTAAAGCCAAGCAAGGCTTCAACTTGTGCTTGTAGCTGCAAACTACTGTCACGAATGATTTCAACAACTTCAGCTTGCTCACCTCTTAATTTACCCGTAACACCATCGAGTAATAATTCTGTTCCTTCACGGATACCGGTTAATGGTGTCTTTAATTCATGAGATACATGTTGCAAGAAGGTGAGTTTTTGCTCATCCAATTCAGCCAGGCGTTGACGTAACCAATCAAGTCGTTGACCTAGATCGTGAATATCCTGTGGTCCACTGACCACGACCGGTGTAGTGAGCTCACCATCACCCAGTCTGTGTATTGCATTTTTCAGACGTTTCATTGGACGATTGAGGAGGATGCTGATAACAATACCTAACAACATCGCCAACGGTACCAACGCTAACACTTGCCACAATAACAGGCGTTGTATATCGGTTACGTTCTGGTCAAGTACCTGCCTCCGATTTGTAATCGCATAGGAAACTTCAAGAGGTAGTGGCTGTGCGATATTAGCGAGCAGTCGAATATTGTGTGTTAGCTGCTGAACTTGTTCCGGTGATGCTTCTTCAATATGTTGTAATTTGTCATAGAGTACTTGTTCTGAAGTTTGTAATTGTTCAAGACGATTTCCTATTTCTTCACTAAGGTTCAAGCTTCTTAAATGTTGTATGGCCTGAATGAGCTGGATTCTTTGGTCTTTATAGCGGTCAAATAATTCTTTTTCACTCAAAACCAGGTATTGTCCTGCGCTTCTTTCAGCACTAATCAGTTTGCTTTGTATCATACGCCCGGCTTCACTGGCTTCGGTTGAATCTGAAACCATTGAGTGCATTGTGCCTGCTAGCTTATCGACCTGCCAGTATGTATGAATGATTGCTCCAACAAGTGGCAGCATTGCCAAAATGAAGCCCAGCAGCGTTAATTGGGAAATTGTTGATGAAAATTTCATAGGCGTTGAAAGCAGAGTTGTGGTATCAGCTCTAAGCATTTACGATAGCGGAATTGCTGCTCTTTCAATAGTAGCAATAAAGTCTTGTACAGCTGTTGATAGGACTTTACTGCAAAGATGTTAACTATCATTAGCATACATTAGTCTGCATATTTGAGCTATTATAGCATTAGATAAATCACAGAATATTCATGTATTGAGGCTCATTGACGCTACACTATTGCATTAACTTTCTCCCTGGCATATGACCAATGATTAGACAGGCGGAAGTATACAAGGGATTTCAAAATGGGACGTAGTGACGTTGCTCGAAGAACAAGATTAAACCATTGTAGAAATAACCTGCAGTCTGGATATAGTCAGTCACCTGCTGCGGGTGTTGGTGGCAGTTTCCCCTATGCAAGGCACCACCACACTGGTCGCATTGCAAAAATAGCTGCCATCTCCTATTTAGTCGAGCTTCAGTCAGCAACGACAAGCCCTATTAAGAATAGCTTGTTCGGTACTCTTAAATAAACACCAGCCTGTCTAGCAAAACCCTTTGAAAATCTGGGGGGACAGGAAATTTGAAAGAAAACCACAGAGATAATAAGACAACTATCCTGACAAATGTCGATATCCCACATCTTATGTGCTTTTCCTTAAAATGACTGTAGTTGGAATCTGATTCAACGAACACCATTTATTGGTTAGCTGCATTATGAGAAATGTCACATTCAGATCTTGCTTGGGTCTGCGCAGCTTTTAATTTGTCGCGCATTATTTTTGCTTGTGGCGGGTCACGGAATACTGCGCCTGTTTCACCCGGCATGCTTTTCAGGTTTCTGAAAACAACGGCCTGGGAAAATTCGTCATACGTCATT
>DRLZ01000383.1 GCA_011322755.1 Crenotrichaceae bacterium | reverse complement strand
TGCTCTGGTGTGAATGGGTTGGCACTACTAGACGAGCCATTTCGTTCTTGCTTTAACTGTTGTACCCATCTATCCATTGTCGATTTCCCTACGTTCATCGCTTCAGCAGCTTCTCGTACAGTGTAATTTTGAACAATAACCAATTGCGCTGATTCAAGTTTGAATTCTCGCGTGAATGTGCGCCTCTTTCGTTTCATCATTTTGCTCACCTACTTTAGTATGAGATGATAATATCATCCCTTATTAGGTGGCCAAATTAACTATGCCACTACAATTCGCATCCCAAATCTCTAATCGAAGAATATAACCTGAAATACCGAAGCCAACGTAAAGACCGACCAATATAATAAGTATTCCTGTTTTCAATAAAAACCTGTAAGTCTTTCTCATTATTGCAAGACAGAGACCTCTACAGTGAATTGAGAGAATTTTGTGCTACTAAATTTCCTTTGCTCTTAGCTAAATCCAAGGCTGTTTGTCCTTGATCGTTCACATCATTGATGTCTGCGCCAAGAGAAACTAATACTTCAATTATTCCAGGATTGTTATTGTATTGTGCCGCAACCATTAAAGCTGTTTCATTGTTGTTAACTCTCTTGGTTATATCTGCACCCAGTCTTACCAATTCCCTAATGACTTCAGGATTGTTACTATAACCAGCAGCACCTGTTAATGGTGTCCCTTTAAAAATTCCGTCAGATTCGTTAATATCTGCACCTCGATCAACCAGTGCTGTTATAATCGCGGGATCGGAGCTACCCATCGCAGCCCACATTAAAACCGGGCCGTTTTTATTCCCTTCCATCAACGCTTCGTCAGGTACTTCATTAACTGATTCAAGTGTTGCAGTTTCCCAATACTCACTTGTGCTGTATTCCCGATATGGATTACTCACTTTGATGAATATAACAAAAATAATAGCTGCAACAAGAGCTACAATATAAACTGGTTTTACAGATCCCATATTTCACCTTCTTAGTTTCATTCGTTATAGCGCGTAGATACCATCTCTCGAAGTCAGCCTAGTCGAGAGAGCCGCCGTTATCATCAGTCTTATCCAAAACCTTCTCCAACAACTCAGCAACAACATTACTCTTGGTCGATACCCCATCAATCGCTTTACCTAGCGATAACGATTTAGCAAAGGTATCAAAGAAATGCTCTTCTCCACCGACTATATCGATTTTGGCCTCTTTCAGTGCAGTAGCTAATACTTCGGCATTTTCACGAGCAATTTCTTTTCCGGCTTCGAGTGATGCGATGGCTTCTTTAAACGCTGTTTCCAGGCTCATGCGGAATTCTTCGTGGTCTCTTGCCTGGTCGCTCATGCTGCCCATTGCTGAGAATTTCTCCACCAGTCCATCTGCTTCTGCTTTGAATTGTTCGCGGGTGACTTCTGCTGTGACCATGCCCACTTCTTTTTGGGCTTTGGCTTGCGCTTCGCCTTTTGCGCCAATGACTTTGGCTTCTGCCAGGCCTTCTTTTTCCAGAGCATCGGCTTTGGCTTCCTGTACTTTGGCTTCTGCGAGACCTGGTGCTGCTTGTTCTGCCTGAGTGCCTTCTGCGAGTTTTTTCTTGGCATCGGCTTCGCGGGCTGCTGCATCCAGATCGGCTTGGGCGATGGTGGTTATTTCTGTTGCCTTGTGGTGCGCGGCCTGTTCGTCTGCTTCTGCAGCTTTGATGTGTTTGATTTTTTGCTCTTCGGCTTCGGCCTCGGCGCCTAGTACTTGTATTTGCTTGAGACGGTCTGCTTCTGATACTTCGCGGACTTCGTTGATTTTTTCTTCTTCGATGGCGACTGCTTTATCGACCACGACACGTTGCTGAATAATGTGGGCGATTTCTTTTTTCTCGACTTCGATGGCTTTTTCAGCTTCGATGGTTTGCAGTTCGACTTCGCGCTTACGTGCCACGATCTCCAGATCTCTGGCGCGAGTTACTTTTTCCTCTTCGATGGCTACTGCACGCTGGCGGTTTTGTTCGGCAACTTCAATTTCACGTTTCTGGTTTTCGGTTTGTACCGCTAGATCCTGCTCCACCTGAATTGTTGTCGCATCTGCTTTTTTGCGTTCTTCTTCCTGGATCTTTTTGGTTTCAGCTTCTTCACGTGCCTGAATCGATAACACTTCACGTTGTTGCTTGGCTTCGGCATCGGCTTGTTGACGTTGTAACTCAAGCATGGCTTCCACTGTTTCTACATTCTTTTTCTTGATCGCCAGTTCTTCATCGCGCTCAAAATTGTTGGTGCTGACATTCTGGATTGCGGTTAATTCTGTGATTTTTCTGATGCCTTCCGCATCGAGAATATTGTTTGGATCGAGTGATGCTTTCGGGGTTTGTTCCAGATAGTCAATGGCGACATCTTCCAGCACATAACCATTCAGATCATCACCAATGACTTCGATAATTTTTTCTCGAAAATCCTGCCTGTTTTCAAACAACTGGATAAACTGGAATTTTTTACCCACAGTTTTTAAGGCTTCCGAAAACTTGGCCGAAAATAACTGGTCAACCGCATCACGATCCGAAGCACGATCGGCGCCGATTGATTTGGCGACTTTCAACACATCCTCAGTGGTTTCATTGACCCGCAGATAAAAGGCGACACTGATATCAGCGCGCATATTGTCAGCACAGATCAAGCCGTCTTTACCGCGTCGATCCACTTCCAGTGTGATCAGCGATATACGCATGAACTCTTTTTTGTAGATGATGGGATAAACCAGTGCGCCGGTAAAATGTACTTTCGGCTTGGAACTCATGTCATTAACAATTAACGCAGTTCCCTGTTCAACCTTGATATAGAACGTCTTAAATATAATGGTAATGCCCATCAGTACGACAAAAACGCCAGCGATACCGCCAAGAATCGGCATAAATATGGATAAGTCAGCCATGGCTGTTACTCCAGATGTAGACAGTTGAGAAATGCCTGCTCGCGATTGATTCATCATCAAATGACCCCAATGATGAATCAAGACGAATTCAGGGTTGTATTAAATATAGATGGTTTTTAGTCAGGCGTTAAATTCAGCCTCAGAAATAACCCGGTACGCATTTTCTGCTTCAAGATATTCCAGTAACACAACCTTATTACCTCGTTTAAAGGTCTGGCCATTGCCAGCTCTGACTTTGAGGATTAAGCCTGCTCCACCATCGTTGAGTGTGGCTTCGCCAAAGCTATCGGTGACTTTTGAAGTGCGTACTACGGCACTCTGACCAAGTACACGTTTAATGGTTTGTTGTTCCATTTTATGAAACAGCGGTCTGATTAATTTGATAATCAATGCGGTAATGAATACAGCAACCCAGAATGCGCCAATTAATATCACGACATCAAACACAAAGCGGATAATACCTTGCGGAATCAATGTGGATAGAAAATGCACACAGTAATAACTAATTAACCAGCCAAATAATGACAAGAACGAAATAATAATAGTAACCGGTACGCCGTTGAGTCCAAATTTAAGCATCAAGCCAGCCAGAGCATTCGCTGTGGTGGCTTCACTGCCCGTACCTAAATCCATATCGGTTCCATCAACATCCAGGCCGTCAATGTCCAGTATGTCGATATCGGCAACGCCTAGAACCGCGAGTAACCAGTACAACACGCAAATTGCCAACACAAAGGTAAACACAGCGGTCGGAAATGAGCTGATGTTCTGATAGAAAGGATCCATTGCTTTGCTGAGTAAAATGGCAAACATTATGTTCTCCGGTTATTGATTAAAATGAAGATAATGCATGGATTATTTATTTCGTCGAGCCACCTCTATTAGCATGATGTAGTTCAGTACCACTGATAGCAGCTACCATGATCGTCACAATATCTTTTCGTTCCTCTTCCTGTAATCCATGAAGATTGATGACAACAGGGAAGCCGTTATGCAAAAAGAAGACTGATTTAAGAAATGCTTTTACCTTGGTGATTTTTTTCAGCGCATACACTTGTCTTCCTTGAAACGGTTCAGTCACAACCATAACGCCATGATCGATTTCAACCATTGGAAATGTGTACAAATCACAGATGTGTCTGACTGGAAAATAGACAACAAAAGAGATCATTATCACGATGATAACAAGATTTTCAGTGCTGAATCTTTCCAGAAGCAGGAACAGAAACCACGCGGTTGCCGGCAGACTGAACAAACCAATCAACACAATAGCCGGTAGTAAGATACGTCGCCAGCTTTGCGTTTTACCAAACGACTCATGCATACAAGACGACCTCCAAGGCGACATTAAAATTAGGTAACTACTCAGCTTACTCGCTCATGCCCAATCGCCGCGTTGAAAGTGCTCATTTACCCATGTAAACTCCGCGCTTTCGCCTTGCTCTTGGGTAAAATAACGGGCAATCTGAGCAGTTACAGAATAACGCTGAGTCGTTACAAAATTAGTTTGTAACGATTAACAATCCAATCACTTAACGCATTGATTCTTCCGTTGGCCGGTCTGGATTGCAGATGAGAAAAGATGGATTGTTAATCTTATCCATCAGAACCAATTTGAGGCGTTAGCCTGCTTCTTATTCGTGCCAGCACTGCATCACTGTGTTGCCCATCGGGAATAATCCCTGCTTCTTCAAGCCGACTGTGCAGCGAGCTTTCTGATGTCTCCTCGGCCAGTTGCTGGGCAGCTGTGAATTGTGCTGCTTTTAATTCCTGCTTTTCCTTGATACGTTCCAGCGAATCCATTGCTGTCCTTAATCTCGAATCAGTTCCACTGTGGCGCTGGGCAACAGCAGCCTGCGCACGCTGTACATTTTCGGTTGCGCGAACTGTATCGACTTGATGCTTGAGACGTTTAATATTGCGTTCTGCCTGTTTGATGGCATTGCGCAAACTGTTTACGTTCTCTGCATAGCCTTGCTGCGCGCTCCGTTCTGTTTGCAGCCGGGTTTCCAGGTCAGCAATTTTCTCGGCCAGTTCTTTGGCAAGTGTTTCATTATCGGCTTGCAATGCCTGAACAGTGTAATCCTCGTACTCGGCAATCTGGTTATTAAGCGTCGTACATTTTTCCTCGGCAACTTTTTGTCTCGCCATCAATTCAGCCAGGCTGTCTTTTGAGTTTTTCAGCTCTTCAGATGCATCGCGCACTTCCTGATCAAGAATACGCAACGCCTGGGTATCAATAATTGACTCACCCAGTTCATTGGCGCCACCACGTAATGCAGTGATCAATTTTGACCATACATTCATTTTAGTTCTCCTTATGTGTTGCTGGAAGTCAGCAGATAATCACGATACGCTTCGGTTACCTTAATCACGTTGCTGGCTAACACTTCGATTTCAAAGACAATGTTTGAGACAATCGATGCTGCGCTGAGCGCGCCAAACATGTGGTAATAATCAACGCCATCGCCACGCTTATCCAGACTGATGGTTGAGAGTGGAAAATACTTGTGAGTGCGTAACACGGCTTCATTGAATTCAGCCAGATTGTCTACATCCGAAGTTGACCACAGGACAGCTTCTATAATAATTTGCTCGCCATACACCGATAGAAATATCGGCAGGTCGCCATAATCATGCATGATGATGTGTAAGACCGGATCTATGCCGTCAATTAAATCAATTGATGCTTGCTGGCTGCTGAATAATGCTGTTTCCTGTAATTCAGCAAACAAGGTACTGGTTGTCCACAGCGTTCGGGAATCAGATGTTGTATCAATAAGCTCTGAATCAACAGTCGAGTCAACTTCACGTAAAGCCTGTTCAACGGCAGTCAGTTTTAAGCCATGCTCGGGCCTGATCCAGATTTCTTTTTTAACCAAGCCTTGTTCGCGTAATCGACGCCTGAATTCACGCTGGTAATGTGCTGATGTTTTTTTGTTCATGCACTTACTGTACATGATTACATGTGTGTTGTAAATATATCACATGTGACTTGCATCACAATAAGATAACGTTACATGTAAGAATCACTAATTACTTCAAGCACTTTGGAATATTAAAAAACAACAATGTGGTATTTGGTTCTCAGGCGCGGATTGGAGTGTATCCAGATGCTGTTCAAGCATCTGGTGTTCGTCCACGCAGGGCATTTGTGTGGCTAGACTGTCCTGGTTTTAATTCAGCATTTTCGGAAAAGAAAAAACATTGCAAAAGCATTGTTTTTTTTGAATCCAGACATCTGGGGGGTTATTGGAACGAGTTGACTTAAGTTAACTGATCCGGGGGTTGTTCACCATTAAAAAATGCTTGTAAGTTATCGATGACACGATTGCCCATCGCTACCCGGGTTTCTTCTGTAGCGCTGCCCAGATGAGGCAATAATGACACATTGTCCAGATCAAACAAGCCTGGATGAACATCGGGTTCGCCTTCGAAGACATCAAGCCCTGCGCCGGCGATCTTTCTGCTGATCAGCGCATCGACCAGTGCTTCTGTATCAACCACATCACCTCGAGCGGTATTGATCAGGTGGGCAGTTGGTTTCATCATGCTCAAGCGTTCAGCATTTAATAAGTGATATGTGGATTTACCACCCGGGCAATGCAGCGATACAAAATCAGCCTGGCGCAGAACATCTTCAGGTGTTGTACATTGAGTTGCATTTAAATCAGCAATCGTATCTGCTGCTGGTGGAAATGGATCATGAAAAAGAATAGGCATGCCAAAACCATGATAGGCTTTTCTGGCCATTGCCTGTGCAATACGACCCATGCCAATCAGCCCCAGGGTTTTGCCTGTGACTTTACTACCAAGCATATGAGTGGGACGCCAGCCAGTCCACTGCTTGTTTCTGACATGACGATCACCTTCTGCACCTCGTCTGGCAGACATCAACAACAGCAACATCGCCGTATCGGCAGTGCAATCGGTTAGCACTTCCGGTGTATTGGTTACCATTACACCAGCTGCTTGTGCTGCGTGAATATCAATATGATTAAAACCAACGCCAAAGTTACCCAGAATTTTTGCTCGCCTGTTAGCTACATTGATGACATCTGCATTGATTAAGTCAGTCACAGTCGGCAATAAAGCATCTGCTTCACACATGGCTTGTTGTAGCTCTGCACCAGTCATCGGCTGATCGTGGTGATTTAGGCTGACATCATAGAGTTGCTGCAAGCGAGCTTCAACTTGCTCTGGCCATTTGCGGGTTACAACAACGACTGGTTTTACCATATCGAATCTCCTCGGGAGACAGGATTAAATGATTAAGTTAGTATTCAACGCCTAAAAAGGCTGTCCGAGAATAATAAGGATGTGTTGCTTACGCGACTTGAAAGGTTTCCGGACAACGGAGACCTTTCAAGTTATTCTTTGGATTGGAGGTGACTGATTAAGCAGTTTTTCTCCAGTACTCACATGCTGCAGCAACACCGCTTCCGGCTTCGATCTTGATACCGTTATCCAGCATGGCCATTTCTACACCGGCGATGGCGCTGACCAGACTGAGCTCGTTGAGGTCGCCGAGATGGCCAATACGAAAAACCTTGCCGGCAACTTCAGACAAGCCTCCACCCAGTGACAGGTTGTATTTGTTAAATGCTGTTGAAATCACATCCTGAGCATTGATATCCTCTGGAACCACAACAGCAGAAACCGAGTTTGAATACCATTTGGGCTCTTTGGCACAGAGTGTTAAACCCCAGGCAGCTACGGCTTGACGTACCCCTTCTGCGAGACGCTGATGACGTGCGAACACATTGTTTAGACCTTCATCCAGTAATAATCTGAGAGATTCTCTCAATCCATACAGCATCGGAGTTGACGGAGTGTAAGGGAAATACCCGCCCGGGTTTGCGTTGAGATGATCTTTGATGTCCAGAAATCCTCGGGTACATTTAGCTGATTCACGCGCAGCCAGCGCTTTTTCACTGAAAGCGACCAGAGCAAGACCTGCAGGCATCATAAAACCTTTTTGTGAGCCACTGACAGCAACGTCAATACCCCATTCATCCATGCGAAAATCAAGACTGGCAATCGAGCTGACACCATCGACGTAAAACATTGCAGGATGATTTGCGGCATCCAGCGCTTTTCGTACACCGGCAAGATCACTGGTGACGCCAGTTGCAGTTTCGTTGTGACATATCAGCAACGCCTTTATTTCATGTGCGCTGTCTTGCTTCAGACGTTCCTCCAGATGATCCAGCGGTACGCCTTCACCCCAGGGAACCTCGGTGTATTCAACATCCAGCCCCAAACGCTTTGCCAGATCAATCCATAAATGACTGAATTGCCCAAAACGGTAGGACAATACTTTATCGCCGGGGGATAAGGTGTTGGTTATGCCAATTTCCCAGCCTGCCGTTCCGGTTGCAGGAAACGCAAACGCTGTACCTGTTTCGGTTTGAAAAATCTTCTTGAGATCTGCCAGTACCGGCTTGACCAGTTCCGGGAAAATTGGCGAACGATGGTCTTCCATCGAAACATGCATTGCCTGCAGAATTGAATCGGGTGTGTTGGTGGGTCCTGGAATATACAAATGATTGCGTCCAGCCATGTGGCATCCCTCTTGTTAAGTTGGCTTGATGAAGTCGGAGCGTATGTCGCTACTGATCTGTGTCATATTAAAATCGCAGCTAACTGTACTCAATGCAAAGCCAGCAGTCGATTAATATTGAACAGGTTTAGTGAAGCCCTCCATTATGCCGTACTGATGTTCTGGATTCAAGAGTCAGGACATGGCAAACTAGAACCATGATCGATTGATTGCAGTTTTAATCGGTGATGCTAGTCTGACTTGTGTCGGCAAGATCGAGTCAGTATTTCTATTTGCTAACGCTTTATCGTCCATGTTTTCTTTGAATCCTCAGCAAAAACTTGCTGTTAACACCACTGATCGCCCTTTACTCGTACTTGCTGGTGCGGGTAGCGGCAAAACCCGCGTGATTACTGAAAAAATTGTTCGCTTAATTGAACATGGTATGGCTGCCAGGCATATTGCTGCTGTTACCTTTACCAACAAGGCCGCGCGAGAAATGAAAGAGCGCGTTAAAAAAAGTCTGAATGGACAACCAGCACGTGGTCTGCGTATATCCACTTTTCATACTCTGGGACTGGATATCATTCGACGTGAGCGACAAGCGCTGGGGTTTCGTGATGGCGTGGCTATTTTTGACGACCACGATCGAAGCATCATGTTGCGTGAGCTGGTTAATCATGCCAGTGACCGCTATGATCCCGACAGTCTCGATGTGTACGGCCGCCAGATCAGTACCTGGAAAAATCTGTTTATTGATCCAGAATCCGCTGTTCGGCAAGCGGAAGATTCCATCGCACGACAGATCGCCGTGTTATACGCTGAGTACAATTCTCAGTTACGCGCATACAACGCTGTTGATTTTGATGATTTAATCATGATACCGGTAACCCTATTCAGGGAAAATGCTGCACGTCTGGAATTCTGGCAAAATCGAATCCAGTATTTACTGGTTGATGAATACCAGGATACCAATATTACCCAATATCAACTGGTCAAACTACTGGCTGGGCCACAAGGGCGATTGACAGTGGTCGGGGATGACGACCAGTCTATTTATGCCTGGCGAGGTGCGCAGCCGGAGAACATGTTGCGTCTTACCGAAGATTTTCCACGTTTGCAAATTATCAAGCTGGAACAAAATTACCGTTCCACCCAGCGTATTTTGAAAGCAGCCAATCATTTAATCAAAAACAATCATCATGTGTTCGAGAAACGCTTGTGGAGCGATCATGCGCCCGGAGCCATGTTGCGGGTGCTGGATCAAAAAGATGAAATCGCAGAAACCCAGCAGATTGCAGCAGAAATTATCCACCATCGATTACGTAATAATACCGAGTATCATGACTACGCCATCCTCTACCGCAGTAATCATCAATCACGTTTGTTTGAACGGGTTCTGAGAGAAAATAATATCCCGTATTATTTAAGCGGCAGCGCATCCTTTTTTGCTTATGCAGAAGTCAAGGATGTGCTTGCCTATCTGCGTTTACTGGTTAATCAGGACGATGATTGTGCTTTTTTGCGAGTAATCAACACACCACCGCGAGAGATTGGGCAAAAAACCTTGCTGGCATTGGGAAATTACGCCCAAAGCCGCAGTATCAGTTTGTTTAGCGCCTGTTTTGAGATGGGTTTGACGCAACATCTGCCAGCCCGTGCCGTGAATAGTCTGACACGCTTTTGTGAATGGATTGTAGATACCGCAGATCGCGCTGAGCGCGGGGATACCTTTGCCGTAATAGATGCCATGCTTGATACCATTAAATATGTTGAGTGGCTCAAGGATAATGCAAATAATGAGAAAGCCGGTGAGCGCAAAGAAAAAAATGTGTTTGAATTGATCCAGTGGTTACAACGTATTGCCGACAAAGAAGAAAAGCAAAAACCGTTACAGGAAATCATTGCCGATATCATGCTGATTGATATTCTGGAACGTCAGAGTGAGGATGAAATTGTTGACCGTGTCAGTCTAATGACTTTACACGCAGCCAAAGGTCTTGAGTTTCCGCATGTTTATCTTGTGGGTATGGAAGAAGAATTGCTGCCGCATAAAAACAGCCTGGAGCAGGACACCCTGGAAGAGGAACGCCGACTTGCCTATGTTGGAATTACCCGCGCCCAGAAAACACTGACATTCAGCTATTGCAGTCAACGACAGCGTTATGGCGATGTCATTGATTGTGAACCGAGCCGGTTTTTGTCAGAACTGCCTGAAGAAGACCTCGAATGGAGAGCCAGGCAACCTGTTGATGAACAGCAATCCAGAGAGCATGCCAAAGCCAGTATTGCCGGCTTAAAGAGCTTGTTGAGTGGAGCGTAAGTCGGTTTTACTCGATAAGTCGCTGATTTTGCAAATAGTTTGCGGCTCCAAAAAGAGAAACATGCGGATGCAGTACAAGCTTAACAGGGATGTTGCGGAGCAAATCAGCAAAACGGCCTTTAGCTAGCCAGTGTTGTAGAAACGCGTCAGTTTGAAGTGCAGGCAGAATTTTCGGGGCAATACCGCCAGCCAGATAAATTCCGCCTGTCGCCAGGCTTTTCAGGGCAAGGTTTCCAGCTTCCTGGGCATAAATCTGAACGAACAGATGTAATGCTTGCTCGCAGCCTGGATCACGTTTGGCAATGGCTGTTTCAGAAATAACGGAACCAGGATCATGGCGTTGCATTGCCGCTTGAATATGAGGTTTTTCCTGTTGACGACCTGATTCAATTAACCATCGATAAATATCCAGCAATCCTGGACCGGAAATAATACGTTCATAGCTGACATGGCTGTTCCAGCGGTGACGTAGCCATTCCAGCAGCGCATCTTGTTGCTGATCGGCTGGCGCAAAATCGCAATGCCCGCCTTCAGTTGCAAATGGATGGTAGTGTGAGCCATCCCAGAACATTACGGCTTCACCGAGACCTGTTCCTGCTGCAATCACCGCTTTGTTAGCATCTGGATTGTGCTGGGCATGTGGGTTCAGGTCAACAAAGTCAGTATCACCAAGCACCAGAATACCGTACGCTGCTGCTTCCAGATCATTAATCAAGCGAACGGTTGTGAGCTGACAAGTGGATGCTAACTCTTGCTCATCAAGAACCCAGGGCAGGTTGGTTGCATCGCATCGCCTGTTAAGAACAACGCCGGCAACCCCGATACAGGCTGAATCGACCTCAACCGTGTTAGCTGCCTTGAATGCATTGATAATCTGTTCAAGCGAGGCATAATCAGCGCTTGGAAAGGTTGTGTGGGCTTCGCAATAGAAGCGGGAACGCACCCGTCTGACCAGTGCCAGACGGGTATTGGTGCCACCAACATCGCCAGCAAGAATCAGATCCGAATCATCCGCCAACGTATTGCTCGATTAATAATCACTGTAGCTGTTATAAACTGCTGTTTTTCCAGACTTGTCGAAGCTGATGACAGAGAACGGTGCTTTTCTGGAACCCATTTCCATGCCTGGTGAGCCGGTTACCATTTGTGGTACAGACAATCCGGCAATTGCTGGTTTTTCTTTGACCATGCGCATAATATCAGCTGCTGGCACATGTCCTTCTACCAGATAAGAGCCAACAACGGCGGTATGGCAGGATTGCAGGTTTTGCGGGATTCCATATTGACGCTTAAATTGTTGTAACTCGTTTTGATCGAGCACATTATCTTCAACACTGATGCCATGTTGCTTGATATGTTTGATCCAGTTTTTGCAGCAACCACAGGTCGCACTGCGATAGACTTTAGCGGTGATATTATCGACAGAATTTTCAATTGGTTTGTCCCAGATGCTTGCAGCAGTTACTGTTTGAACAAACAAAAGCCCTAGAAACAATATAAAAACACGTTTACAGATATTCATTTTTCCACCTTGGTTATTTCGTTGGTTATTTCAAATGTATGGTTTCATCATCATGCACACGTCTTGTTGAATTGGCAATATTGTAATGGCAATTAAACGTCATTCGATTGACACGATTCCTGTGATGAAACGGGAGCGCCAGGTTGTTAGCAAGCAGTCAGTCAATAAATGTACGATGCGATTCCAAACCACGATTGTTGTTGATATGATCCGCGTTTGACTACTCTGAATCGTTATCCACGTCTCCATGTTGTTGATCCACTGATATCTTCCAGAATAATTCCTTGCTCCATGAGTTCGTCCCTGATTTTGTCTGCAAGTTCCCAGTTTTTATTATTGCGTGCATCTGTTCGTTGTTTGATGCACTGGTTAATTTCATCGTCTGATAAGACAGATGATGAAGCTACCGCGTTTTCATCAGTGTTTGACGTTGTTTGAGTATCGGTTTGTCTGGGGATAGATTTTTTTAGAAATTGATCGGCATTTTGTTGCAAAATACCCAGTCGTCCGCCGAGTTGACGTAGCTGACCTGCCAATGTTGCTGCGACATCAGGTTTGGATTGATTGCGATTGATTTCCCTGGCCACTTCAAAGAGCACCGAGAGCGCTGATGGTGTATTGAAATCATCATTCATGGCATCATTGAACTGGTTGGTATAGCCTGCTTGTCGTTCAGGTGCCTTGTCACTCGTCGGGTAGCCGCGTAACGCTGTATACAGTCTGGTTAAAGCTGAATCAGCTTCGTTGAGATTATCTTGTGAATAGTTCAGTGGACTCCGGTAGTGGCTGGAAATAATGAAAAAACGGATGACTTCCGGATCGCGTACAGTCTTAATCACTTCACGTACGGTGAAAAAATTATCCAGCGATTTTGACATTTTTTCTTCATCAACCCGTACGAAACCATTATGCATCCACAGGTTAACAAATGTTTCACCCGTCGCAGCTTCTGACTGAGCGATTTCATTTTCGTGGTGAGGAAATTGAAGATCCATGCCACCACCATGTATATCAAAATGGTTGCCCAGGCAATCAGTTGACATCGCCGAGCACTCGATATGCCAGCCTGGCCGACCGTTTCCCCACGGAGACTCCCATGCAGGTTCGTCAGGTTTGGCTGATTTCCAGAGTACAAAATCCATCGGGTCTCGTTTTGCACTGTCAATATCAATGCGTTCACCGGCTCTTAATTCTTCGATACGTTTGCCTGACAGCTTGCCATAGCTGGAAAATTGATTAACCGCATAAAAAACATCGCCATTACTACCGATATAGGCACTGTTATTCTCAATCAGCTTTGCAATCATGGAAATGATTTGCGGCATTGACTGTGTTGCACGTGGTTCTTGATCCGGCGCGATGACAGCGAGTGCGCGTTCATCTTCGTGCATGGCATCAATGAATTGCTGAGTCAGCGAGTCGATTGATTCTGTATTTTGCTGCGCGCGGGCAATTATTTTATCGTCAACATCTGTGATATTGCGGACATAGGTTACTTCGTATCCTAGAGCACGCAGGTGACGCACGACAACATCAAATGCAATCATCACCCGGGCATGTCCAAGATGGCAGTAATCATAAACAGTCATTCCGCAGACATAGATACCAATCTTGCCTGGAGTAATCGGAATCAGTTCCTGTTTGGATCGGGTTAAAGTATTGTATATTTCCAGCATTTTGGTTTGATGTCCTGCGGTATGCGTGCTTCAGAGTATGGGCAAGCGATATTTACGCTGACAATCGCTTGCTGCTTTCTTCGTAAAGATAAACTCTCTATAATAGCTGCTTTTAGCTTAACGGAAAACCAGGAGAAACGTATGCGAGTACTATTGATTTCTGTCTTTACGCTCCTGACATTCATATCAGTTGCACATGCAGAGGACAAAACAACCATGCCAGTTAATCAAACCGTAAAAATCGAGACTTCACTTGGCGATATTCTCGTTGAAATCGATACAGAAAAAGCCCCGGTTTCCGCCAAAAACTTTCTTGACTATGTGAATAGCGGTTTTTATGACGGAACAATTTTTCATCGTGTGATTCCTGATTTCATGGCGCAAGGTGGCGGTTTTGATACTGATTTCAAGCAGAAGGCAGTAAAAGATCCAATTAAAAATGAAGCGGATAATGGTCTAAAGAATACCCGTGGATCACTGGCGATGGCAAGAACACCTGATCCTGATTCTGCAACCGCACAGTTTTTCATCAATCTGAAAAATAATTCATTCCTTGATTTTAAATCAAAAACATCACAAGGTTGGGGTTATGCAGTATTCGGCCGTGTCATTGATGGCATGGACGTCGTGGACAAAATGGCTGAGCAACCAACTGGTTCTCATGGCGGGCATCAAGATGTTCCCAAGACTCCGATTGTTATCAAAAAAGCATCTGTGGTTTCAGCTGCAAAATAAATTTCTGTCTTCAAACGTAGGTGAGTGCCTGGACGATTAATCTGGAGCTTGTGTCATGAACTCGCTTCAGGTTGATCGGATACTGTTTATCTCCGATCTACACCTCAGTTCTTCCCGTCCAGAGATCACAGCTCTGTTTCTGTCTTTCCTGAAAAATCGTGCACGTGAAGCGGCTGCGCTTTACATACTCGGGGATTTATTTGATTTCTGGGTTGGAGATGACGACCCGACACCTCCACGGCATCACGTGTCGTCTGGTATAAAACAGTTGGTTGAGACTGGCACTGATGTCTTCATTATGCAGGGTAATCGTGATTTTTTGTTATCTGAAAATTTTGCAAATGAATGCGGTGGAAAAATTATCAATGACTGTCAAGTTATTGATTGCGGTGGAATACCCACATTATTGATGCACGGAGATTTGCTGTGTACGGATGATCTTCCATACCAGACCTTTCGTGAATTATCCCGAACCCGACAGTGGCAGGAAAATGCACTCGGTAAACCATTATGGCTTCGCTTGGGGCTGGTACGTTGGTATCGAATGAAAAGTTATTTTCACAAGCGAAAACAGGCGATTGAAATAATGGATGTGGCTGATAAAACTGTCTGGCAATATTGTCGACAGTACAACGTGTCGCGGCTGATTCATGGACATACCCATCGTCCTGGTTATCACAATATGGGTAATAGTGAGCAAATTTTGCAGCGTTATGTGTTAGGCGACTGGGGTGAATCGGCGAGGATTCTTGCGCTGGATTCCAGCGGTATTAGGTTTGAAACAATCAGCTTGAATACAAGCGGTGAGTTCAATTGTCAGGTCATGTGAGTTGCAGACAGAACCCGTGACTGAGCTTAAAGTGGTGAGACGGTGACGATTACGCCAAATAAAGGATGATCAAAATAGTGCCTCTGGTTGAACAGAATACGCCGTTGCTCTGATATCGTGTAGGTGTTATCAGTATTTTTCGGTGAATATTCAAAGCCAATGGTAAGGTGCAGGTTTGCACCTCGTTTCAACTGTACGAAACCATCAACCTCTGTGCCCTGAATACGTACAGGTCTGCCTGCACGTTCGGATGCAATTGTTTGCACCCAGCTGATGTGTTCAAGAACAGTGTATTTTGACTTCCTTCCAAGCGTGGAAGCTGCACCTGATAGGGTGCTGGATGATGTACTGAGCTTCTGGGTTGATCTTTGCCCTGGCCGGGTTGTGTTTTTTGGCCATTTTATCGCTGGATCACTCATATCGAGGGATTCTGTGGCCGTTGCAGTTTGAGAAAAAATGAGCACATCAATTTGAAATTTTCGCGTATCAGTGTGTCCAGCTGCGGGGATGAGTGAAACGAGAAAACAGACGATTACAATAATTTTTCGGTAGATGATTGTCATTATTCTGGTTGTTGGCTAAATGGTTATTCACTGACAATGGATTACATTTTCTGGCTTAATCGTTCAAGTAGATCTTCAATATATTGTATTTTATCGTCTTCACTGGAAAATTCTTGATAAAAACGCAGTTTATCCTGTCCATCCAGTTTAAACTGGTCTGGCTGTGTTTGTATCAACTGGATGAGTGCCTCAAAGTTAATTCTGGGCTCGGTTCCAAGCAACAGACGCCCTCCTTGCGCTGAGGCATCAATTTTCTGGATGCCAAGCCTGGCCGCTAGCAGCTTGAGTTCTGCAATACGAAACAAAATTTTGGTCGCTTCAGGCAGTAAGCCAAAACGATCAATCATTTCAATCTGTAATTCGCGTAATTCGTCAGCAGATTCTGCATTGGATATTCTTTTATAGAGAACCAGCCTGGTCTGTACATCGCCGAGGTAATCGTCTGGAATCAGTGCGGAGCAATGTAGATCGACCTCGGGACCCGAGTCCAATGGCGACTCCAGATTAATTTCTTTACCAGAACGTAAGGCGCTGACAGCACGTTCCAGTAATTCCGAATACAGGCTGAAGCCAATTTCCTGTATCTGACCGCTTTGTTCGTCGCCAAGTAATTCGCCAGCTCCACGAATTTCCATGTCGTGCGATGATAGCATAAAGCCAGCGCCTAGTTCGCCGGATGCTTCAATTGCTTCCAGGCGTTTGACAGCATCCTTGCTGATCATTTGTTTGGGTGGAATCACCAGATACGCATAGGCGCGATGATGTGAGCGTCCGACCCGGCCGCGTAACTGATGGAGCTGAGCCAGTCCAAACTTGTCTGCTCGGTTGATAATCATGGTGTTTGCGCTGGGTACGTCGATACCGCTTTCGATAATGGTTGTACATAACAATACATTGAATCGCTGATGATAAAAATCCAGCATAATGGGTTCCAGCTCATGCTCAGACATTTGTCCGTGCCCAATGCGAATGTTTGCTTCAGGAACCAGTTTCTGTAAGTCATTGGCCGCGCGTTCCATGGTTTTGATGTTGTTGTGCACGAAATAGATTTGTCCACCACGGCGAATTTCACGCAGACAGGCTTCCTGGATGATTTGATCGTTCCACTCGTTGATAAATGTCTGGATTCTGTGCCGGTTAGGCGGTGGGCTGGCAATGATGGAGATGTCGCGTAGCCCTGACATTGCCATGTTTAGCGTTCTTGGAATCGGCGTGGCTGTCAGTGTGAGAAAATCAACCTCGGCGCGTAATTTTTTCAGTGATTCTTTTTGGCGCACACCAAAGCGGTGTTCTTCATCAATGATGACCAGTCCAAGATCTTTAAACTGGATGTCAGCTTGCAGGAGTCGATGTGTGCCGATAACAATATCAATCTTTCCTTGTGCCAGACCTGCAACTGTTTCTGTTTGCTGCTTTTTGCTGACGAACCGTGACAACACATCGATCTGGATTGGCCAGTCGGCGAAGCGATCCTGAAAATTCTGGACATGCTGATGAGCAAGCAGCGTGGTTGGCGCCAGAATAATTACCTGCCTGGCATTGCTGGCGGCAATGAAAGCAGCGCGCATGGCAACCTCGGTTTTGCCAAACCCGACATCTCCGCAAATGATGCGATCCATCGGTTTTTCAGCCGCCATATCTTCCACAACCTGGATGATAGCAGTTTCCTGATCTGGTGTTTCCTCAAAAGGGAAGGCTGCGCTGAATTTCTGATATTCAGATTCATCGATATTGAAACGTTGACCTTTGCGTGCAGCACGCCGCGCATGAATATCCAGTAATTCTGCAGCAACATCACGAACTCGTTTAATGGCTTTGGCGCGCGCTTTGCCCCATTGTTCGCCTCCGAGTTTGTGTAATGGTGCAAGATCAGGATCTGTTCCTGTATAGCGGCTGATCAGATGCAGTGACGAAACCGGAACATACAGTTTGTCGCCTTTAGCATATTCCAGGGTTAGAAATTCTGTCTCGATGTCGCCGACTGTCAGCTTTTGCAAGCCCTGGTAGCGACCGATCCCTTGATCCTGATGCACAACGGGTGAGCCGATTTCCAGCTCATTGAGGTTGTGAATCAGATTGTGTAAAGCCTGACCTGTATTTTTTTTGCGTCGTCGTCGCTGGGCTGCCTTGCGACCGCTAAGCTGTGTTTCTGTGATGATTGCAATTGCAGGATCAAGACACCATAAACCATGATCCATTGGCGCAATGGTGATGGCTTGCTTGTCATCGCCGTCGATAAATTCCTGCCAGGATGTAATCGTTGCCGGGTGAATGTGCTGATGTCCGAGTAACTCATGTAGCGCTTCTCGGTGGCCGGCTGTTTCGGCAACAAAGAGTGTTTTCTCAATTGCTTCGCAAAGAAATGTTGTCAGGTTAAGTGCCGGCTGGTCAGATTCGTTGTTAAATGATAACTCCGGCAATGGCTGGCAATTGTATTCGATCTGCTTTGATTTGCCTGCGGTTTTATTGTTGGTGGATACAGTGTCTGGGTTTTGAATCTCGATGCGCTTGAATGCGTCAATCTGAGTGCTGACTTGCTGTGAATCTAGAAACAGACGATCAGGTGGTAATGGTGGGCGATCGAGATCAAATCCGCGCTGTTCATAGCGGGTATTGACTTCCTGCCAGAATCTTGAAGTTGCATCTGACAAATGGCTGTTGATGACCAGCGTGCTGTTGTCCGGAAAGTAATCGAACAGAGTTTCACAATGTTCGACAAATAATGGAATATAGTATTCCAGTCCCCCAGGTGTATTGCCCTTGCTGACTTCCTGATAAATCAGGCTGTTGTGCCCTTGTTCCTGAAATGCGTTACGGTAGGCTTTGCGAAAGGTTTTGATTGATTCATCGTCAAATGGAAATTCGTGGGTGGGAAACACCTCAATTTGATCGACTTTCTCAATTGATCGCTGTGAATCAGTGTCAAATGTACGAATTGAATCAACTTCATCATCAAACAGTTCAATTCGGTAGGGAACACTGCCACCGATTGGAAAAATATCAATGATTGAGCCGCGTATGGCAAAGTCCGCATGTTGAATCACTTGGGAAACACATTGATAACCCGCTTGTTCCAGTTGTTCTCTGAAATTGTCAATGTTGAGGATGTTTCCAGGATGAATTGCCAACGATTGTCCCAGTATGTGAGAACGCGGAGTCAGACGTTGCATCAAAGTCGACACAGTGAGAATGAGGATGCCTTCTGTGCGCTGTGGAAGTTCTGCTAAAATCTCCAGGCGTTGTGAAACGATTTCCGGCAACGGTGAGAACACATCATAAGGCAAGGTTTCCCAGTCTGGAAAATATTCCACAGGAATGTTTTTTCCAACAAAAAATTCGATTTCATGTTGCAGACGAAGCGCTGTTTGTGAATCGGCAGTGATGACGACCAGATATGACTGGTTTTGTGTAAGCGCTGATGCCAGTGCCAGTGAATCGGCACAGCCAGAAAGACTTGACCAGACGATTTGTTGGCCTGGTTGCTCAGGTAATATTGGGTGAAACGGGGATGCGCCCGTCATAAAAATCGGCTGTGGTTATTAGTCAGGATACTGGGCTGACCAATGTCGCCATTGAAAGCGGTGAGCGAAGCGGAGTTGTAAATAGATAATGACACTGATTAATGCTGAAAAAAAACAGAAGACCGATGGATAAGTCGGAGTGAAATAAAACCTGGCGATATTATACGAAACGATGAGTCCAATACCAAATATATTCACCAGTTTGTGGCTGGAAACAAGTGTTGCTCCGATGATGGCGATTCCGTAGAGCCACTGACTCTGCGCATAGAATGGGAAATGAAATGCATAATGAATGCTGTGATTGATAATTTCAACGTGGAGTGGGCCACTGATCATGAAATAGAGGAAAAATAATCCAACTGCAATGCCAATAACTTGCAAGACGGATAATATCTTGCGACGGAGTGGGTCGGTTTCAATTTTGCGAACAGCGAAAACCACCCAGATTGTCCAGAATGTATAGGCGATAAATGGGAAAATGTGAGCCAGTAATGATTCGAGCCAGGTGGGTGCGGGCTGAGCTTGCATCAGCCAGATCCAGCCTTCAACAGCTTGCTGAATGGCAAAGATGAGGGGGATGATTCCCAGCGGAAATTGTTGTGGCCGTTTAACTTGTTTCAGGGTCACTACACCGGCAACAGTGAGCACGGCACTTGCGGTAAAGCTGGCGGATGCAGAGAAACACATTGTTAAACCTTAAGGATTTAGATGGTTAGAGTCGCTCGGAGTATCAGGATTCCCAGATCGGTTCACCAGTAATTTTTCGACAGACTTCGACGCCGGATCGGAACGCATCTTCGTGGAAACCATAACGTGTATAGGATCCGCAGAAGTAACTGACTCCGTTTTCATTCAATGCCGGGACATCAGCTTGTGCCTGAACTGCTGCATGGTCAAAGATAGGATGTTCATAATCATACTCTCTGACGATTTTATCGGGGTTGATGCGACCTGTATCATTCAGGGTAATAAAATAATCCTGCTTTTGAGAGACCCGCTGTAGCTTATTCATATAATAAGAGAAAGAAGAACGGCCATCTGCTTCGGTCAGGTAATTCCATCCCGCCCACATTGAACGTTTTTGTGGAAGAATGGCGCTGTCGGAATGCAGGATGACATGTGACGGGTTATAGCGGAAAGCGCCCAGGGTTTTCTGTTCGTCCGCTGACGGGTCTGCCAGCAAGGCAAGTGCCTGGTCGGCATGACAGGCCATAATAACACGGTCAAACTCATGAGTCTGACCGAGGCTGTCAGTGATGTAGGCTTTGCCGTTTTGACGTTTAACCGAGACAACTTTGTTGTTGAGTTGAATTTTGTCCTTGAATGGGGAAATCAGTTTTTGTTTATAGGACTGGCTACCTTTGGCGACTGTGCGCCAGCGTTTTTGTCCGAAGATACCCTGGAAAGCGCCATGATTTTCAAGGAACTCGATCATGGTCAGAGCAGGGTAATCGAGCATATCCTTTGGTGGTATCGACCACACTACTGCAATCACCGGGATTAGGAAATAATCAATAAAATCCTTGCTATAGCCTTTTTCATCAAGATATTGGGCAATGCTGTATTCTGCGTAGGTTTTTTCGCGGTAAATCTCAGTCGCTTCTTTGTAAAAACGACCGGTTTGCTTGAGTAAATTTCTGAAGCGTGGATCCAGCAGGTTTTTCAGATTGGTTGGAAACCATGTCAAGCCCTTGGAATTATATTCCCAGCCAGTTTGCATTATTTTAAAGCTGAAGCTCATAGGACACTGGATGCTGGCAACATCCAGTTCTTTCAGCAAACGTGTGAACAAAGGATAATTTTCTTCGTTAAAAATTACGAATGCTGTGTCAGTGTAAACAGTTTCATTTGCTGTTTCTACAACCGCAGTGTTTGCATGCCCGCCGATGTAGTCGTTCTGCTCAAAAACTGTAATATTATGATTCTTATGTAGAAAATAACCGCATGCCATTCCTGCGATACCTGTGCCAATGATGGCAATTTTGTGTTGATCCATAGCGAATAATATTGAAGTTATTATTAAGTGTTGACTCTGTGTCAGTCTAAAATAAAGCCGTCTATTGTATGTGGGTGAAGGGGTGATTGTCCAGATTGGGAATTTGGTTCAAGTGTTTTAACGATGTTAAGGTAATAACGCATGCAAAGTCGATGTTATCAGTGAAGAAGGCGAACAAACCACGATTGTTGAATGGACACAATAGAGCTGCTTATTACTCTGTCGTTGTATTGAAAAATCGGTCTTGTGATGCAGTAGCAGATGAACAACAGATTCATTTTCAGGTCTGTCCTGTGAGCATTTTCCAGTATCAAGTGTCGCAGCATTGTTGCATAATTAATCTCAAAAATGATTGATAAATATCAAGTGATAATCAAATGAAATGTGAGACTATACTCCCACGTCTGGTAAAAGTTTTTGATGGATTGGTGTCAGCAGGACAGTGGCGCAGACTGGATCAGCATTTTCAACGCTTGAGTCAGTTAAGAGGCACTGTTTTTTTTATTGAGATTGGTTCTAACGATGGGAAAATGTTTGATCCGGTATACGATTTCGTGATGGCGGGGACATGGTCAGGAATTATGGTCGAGCCTGTAGCTCACTATTATGACCAGTTAAAGGAGAATTATCGCAACAGCCCGAGCCTGATATTTGAAAACATCGCCATCTCGGAAAAAGAAGAGACCAGAGATTTTTATCGTATAGAGGAAGGGCATGACTTTTTGCCAGAATGGACTCAGGGATTGGGGTCTTTTTATAAAAATGTATTGCTTTCGCATGAGCGTGTCATTCCTGGTTTGGGGAAATATATCGTCAAACAGGAAGTTGAGTGTATATCGCTTAACACCTTGCTTGAGCGGAATGCTGTGACTGATCTTGATGTGTTGGTTATTGACACTGAAGGGTTTGATTATGAGGTCATTAAACAAATTGATTTTGAGCGCATTCAACCCTCAATTATCGTCTATGAGCACAAACATTTGAATGGTCAGGAGAGATTGGCGTGTCGTGGTTTGTTGCAGGATCAAGGCTATTTGTTGGAGAAACGTCTTGGTAATACACTGGCTTGGTGTTACTGATATGATCTGGGTAATGTGTTGATTGTGTTTGGCTTTGTTGTGTGATTGATATGGTTTCGAAGCTGTAGTGGTTATGGTAAGGTGTCCCGGTTAGTGTCTTGATTGTCTTCTTTAAACTGGGATCAAGAGACGGGCAGAGTATTATAAAATCAACTTGCATCTTGAAAATTGTTCGATATGATTGAGCGGTCATTATGTAGTGTGTGACGAGTCGGTATGGCTATCACTTGGCATATAGGACTCGTGATGAAGTCGGTTGTTGGAGTGAACATAGGGTGCCGTGTCGTTAATTTTTCGGGTGTTGGTTTTAATGTGTGAAGGATTGGGGCTGTGTTTGTATTATTGGACATAGGCTAACAATCTAACTTGGTTTGTAAGATAAACCTAAAAATAGGTGGAGTAAATATGAAAACAATTAAACGATTTGCACTATTGGTGCTATTAGCGATGATGACGCCAGTTTCGACAGTTTGGGCGCATGGTGGTGTTAGTGTGGAGATTGACTCATGTCGAATTCCAGTGGGTGATAACTGGGTGCATTTTACTGCATATACTCCTGGGCTAACGGGTGATGCTGAATACTGTAATACCATTCCTCAGGCGGGCAGAACAAATCTGGTGTTCGATTATGAAGGCAGAAGACTGCGAAATATGACCGTAGAGTTTGAAATTACCAAAGAGCCTGAAGGTAAGGTCGTTTACCATCAGGACGCTGCGAAGCATCCTACGGGTTCTGTGAATGCAGTAGTGGATTTCACTAATCAACCTGCAGGCAAGTATCTGGCTCATGTTACTCTGATCAATGGCGAAGAGAGGACGGATGCCCATTTGCCGTTTACTGTTGGGGCTTCGGGTCCGTCAGGCTCGGATTCGTTGAAAATGGCGTTGATGATACTTGGTATTCTTGTAGGCGCTTACTTTTTTGCTCCAGGAGTAAGAGAGAAAGTTGATGGCATCATCAAGGGCGGCAGCAAGGATACTGCAGCGTAGTTTTCTGGCTAAGCCACAGTAACCAAAGTAAATTATGACTACCTGCCATGATCATGGCAGGTAGAGTTAATCAATAATCGATATTAAAACTGGGTGTGAGTATGTGTGTTCAGGGATGTATGAGGACACTGTTAATCAGTGGGTTAATGGTTTGCAGTGTAGTGCAGGCCAAGTTTGAAAATCCGCCTTCGGTGAAAGTTCCAATTGGAAAAAAAGAACCGGTATGTAATACCGATGTGCCTGACTGGCGTCGTGCACAGACTATTGATGGTGTTAAAATACAGGCATCCAAGCGCTGTTCCCCTGATAAGCCTGCTTTTATCGCCAGTGTTGTTAAAGGAACAAACAATATCTCAATGGCAACATTGATGGATACCAGGCTGACCACAGATGCTGTAATAAAATCTGATGACATGGATGGTGATGGTGACCCGGACAGAATTGAGATTCATCTCGAAGTAACAGAATTAAATGGCTTCTCTCCTGATTTCGCTGGTGTTGTGCCGCGTTTCCCAATTGCGCCGGGCGTTACTCCAGGAATGTGGGTTTTTTCTCCGAAGTCACGTGGAATGTCCACCATGAGTTTTGCTTCAATCGAGGCGAATCCAATATTGAGGGCGCCGTCTCCGACCATTCGGGTTGAGCAGGGGGATGTTCTCTGGATTGTTCTGGAAAACACGCATTATTTTCCGCATACGATTCATTTGCATGGCGTTGATCATCCCTTTGTGGATAGTAGCGGTGAGGGAAATGACGGGGTTCCGCAAATGAGTGAACCTTATGTTTTACCGGGCGAAACGCGAACATACGAAATAAAGCCGCGTGTGGCAGGAACCTTTGTTTATCATTGTCATGTGCAAACCCATACACATGTGGGGATGGGCTTGATTGGCATGCTGGTTGTTGAAGAGAATCGCCCAAACAATTTAGTACAGACTTTTAATGTCGGTGCGGGGCAGGTTCGTCATCCTTCCAAAGCGGTCGCTGCGGAATATGACGCAGAATATGATCTTGTCTATCATCAGATGGATAAAGAACTGGGTGATATTATCCAAAAATACAATGATCCACGCTTGATAGCGTGGGAGATGAATCATCAATATGATTTGACCGATGCAAGCGAAGATTATTACACGCTGAATGGTCTTTCCATGCCGTATACGCTTCGTGAGTCAATGATTGTTGTCAAGCCGAATCAAAAAATCAAGATGCGGATGATGAACGCTGGATCTGAATTAATGGCGATTCATACGCATGGGCACAAAGCTACAGTCACTCATTATGACGGTGTGAAAGCAAAACCCGATGCTCGCATTATGCGTGATGTCTATAATGTTGCTCCAGCTCAGCGACTCGATCTTGAGTTGAATACAACTGATGATGGCTTGCACAGCTATGGTCAGGGTCTATGGATTTTTCATGACCACGCAGAGCGCGGGATTACAACTGATGGTATGAATCCAGGTGGTAACATCAGTGTTGTTGCTTATGACTCCTGGTTGACTGATGAGGGCTTGCCAAAAGCGCAAGGCGTTGATCCTTCGGTCATGTTTACGGAAGAATTTTTTAAACGTTCTGTGCCAGTATTTGCTGTCTGGGGTGATGAGAAAACATGGGGTGCCGTGCAGGCGCCTCCTGAAGTACCTAAAATACCCACGCCAACAGCAGGTAACGCGAGTAACGCACAATTTGGAAGCCAATCTGGATGGTTTGCACAGTTATTGGTAGGGTTGTTGTTGGGGGTTGCAATTTATTTGGTGTACACATATAGAGGTAAGATATTTGCTGCGCTCAAGGGGCTCGCAGGCAATAAGTCTGGCGAGGAGGTTTCAAATGACTAGGTTGTTAGTGTCAATATTGGTTGTTGGTATGTGTTGTGTGTCCGTTGCCCAGGCAAAAAAAGACAAAATTGTTGTTCACGACTCCTTGATGGAGCATGGTGATGGGCATCTGATGGATATGGATGGTGCTATGGTGATGAATAATAACACTGATAAATTGCCGGAAAGTTGCAGCAAGATTTCAGGAGATACTGAAATTACAGTTCATGCTGGTCACAAATACTCAAAAAAGTTTCCGGGAACAGTGTATGCATATGACAAACAGGAATGGCATATTAAACCGTGTACACGGTTAACAGTCCATTTTATAAATGATGATCATGTTCGTCATCAGTGGATGGTTCATGGTTTGCCAAAATATATCTATAAAAGTGGGATGTTTCATATGGAGGTGACTGGTCCTGGTCGTATAGATGGAACATTTATTTTGCCTGCTAATGACCAAACATATTTGGTGCATTGTGATATGGCACAACATATGGAAAAAGGCCTGAAAGCGCAATTGATTGTTGGTAAAGGTGGTCTCCCTATTCCATCTGTTCCAGGTTCTACTGCACCACTTTTTCCTGACACATATCCGACACAAGCGGAGATGTATCCAAAAGAGGTGGCCGCAGTCGCCGCGAAGAAAAAAGCAGCAGCTACCGCTTTGAAGCAAGTGAAAAATAACGGTGGTTCGTTTTTTTCAGTAATATTATTAATCGGAGTCGTTGTAGGTTTGTTGTTGACTCCCATTTTGGGTCAGCGTTATAAAGGACAGTCTGCTGGGCAAGTTGTTTCAGATATAATGGGATTGATAGCTTCCACCGCTAGACGGGGCTTGTCTTTCAGTAAAATGTTAATGGATAAAATAATGAACTCGATCAGTAAGCCGGCAGCATAACCGCTGATCTTGAGGACTGTTTTATTGTCTTGGTTTCTGTTATAGCTGTGATTTGACATTATTCTCTCTGGGCATTTTCATGGTATCTGTTGTTCATGGTCTTGTATTGGCGGGTGATGTTATCAAGATGCAGGCAGATGTAGTGTATCTTGCGCTTGCCTGTGACTGAGAATTGGATCAGCAGTCAATGGGATTTATGGGAGTTGTTTGTCGGTTCGTTTGTGTCCGCGACATTGGCGCCGGGAGGTTCGGAGATCCTCCTGGCATATTTGCTCGGTGTAAGCGAGAAATCATCCTGGAAACTCTGGTTGGTGGCGACAGGCGGCAATACTCTGGGAGGGATCAGTAGTTTTGTGCTGGGGGCTTTGGTTTCCAGGGGGTATCTGACTCCTGAAAAAATACTTGCAGATGACAACCATAAAGTTTTGGCATGTTTGCACCGATGGGGTGTTTCGGTATTATTACTGTCCTGGTTGCCTGTTGTGGGAGATACCTTTTGTGTGCTAGCAGGCTGGCTACGATTGCCGATGATAGCATCTGTTATCGCAATGTTTGTTGGTAAGGGCTTACGTTATGCGGGTATTGTTTATCTGCAGTCATTTGTTGGTTTTTAGTGATTTGTAAATGTTGATGTTCTTGCTCATGTTAGTAATAGCGATAATATCGATTATGTTGTTTCAGGTGTCTTGTTGCACTGTGTGGCAGTGATTTTTTGCAAGGTTATGCGGCCTGGAGCCGGCGAAACTGAATTAGTGGAGATAATGTGATGGTGAAAAAAACAATAGTATCATTAATAACGATTTTGTTGAGTATTGGGGCAGGTGCATCCAATGCGACAACTCCAAAAGATGCTGAGAGTTTGAAGATTCAAGCCGCAGAGCCAACGATCAGTGGTGATAGTGCAATATCGATCTCTGTACTATGGCGGATAGATGACAAAATGCGTTACTCAGGTACCGGGCTTACATTTATCAATGGTCCAGACACACGCAAGCCAGATAATGCGGTGTCAGTCGCCTCCAAAATGGTGACATCTATTAAAGAGAGTATGATGGCACAAGAGCCATCATGGCGGGGTGCTGAAGTTAAGCAGGTATTAAAAACAAACGGTGATAAGACAGCTTCATTGATTGTGAATAACAAGCAAGGACACTCTCTTAACGAGTTTGTCATTAGAGATTATTCAAATCAGGCGGGCGTGTCGTATCAAGTCAAGCCATCTTTTTCGGTAGACGGTGTTAATTTAGCAATTGATATGGTTTACGCTGAGTCAGCAGACGGTTCAAATCCATTTTTATCGGTGGGGAAAAAGAAGACAAAAAACAAGAAGGCACAAGGTGGTGGTATTGAAATCAAAATCGCTGATCACGGTGCTGTGGTGGTGGAAACAGCGAACCAGTCAACTGAAGAAATTGAAAAGAAGCTGGCATCAGCTTTCAGTAATGCGGGTGGTTTTGTTTCAGGCAGCCAGTTGTTCGCTGATGTAAAGGATGGTACGACACGAAACGTTAAGCCATTTGATGGTTCTGAAGTGCAGTTCAAATCGTTGAAAGGAAATGCAGTCAAAGTCACTGTAAAGGATCCATCGGTAGCAGCGATTATAAAACTCAAGTATCCGGATGAAAACAATACGATGATTGAAATCCCAATGCCTCTTGTGTTTCTGGTGCTGGTTGGTGTCGTCGGTGGGGTTGGATATTTTTACTGGAAATCACAGAAAGAAGCTCAGGAAAATGTAGTGTAGCTGATAGTTTGGTAATTATTGCATAGTTTGATTTGATAGGAAGGAGTGGAGATATTGCTGTTTGAGTCAATATAAAGCCATCCGTAACGTGGATCCACTAAGTTTAATAAAGACTGTTAATTCACAGTTGGGTGGGAAACAGCGTGATTATGTTTTAAGTTGTATTACCTTTATATCAATTGCACTGTGTTTGGTGCTGGATGCTAATTCGACGCATGCTTTTCAGGATCTTCTTGGTGTATTTGCATGGGTTTTTCTGGCTTGGTTGTTAGCAGGGGAGTGTATTCATGTGCGCGCCCAGGTTGTGGTTGCGATAATTTTTGCCACAATTGGTGAACACTTTGCTTCCCCCTATATGGGGGGGTATATCTACCGTTTCCATAATGTGCCTGCTTATATCCCGCCGGGGCACGGGATGGTTTATTTGACAGCTGTAGCATTGGCGCGCTCAGATCTCTTTGCAAAGAACGCCATCACAGTCAGGAATATTGTATTTACAATCATGGGAGCATGGTCTGTTTGGGGTGTAACAATTGCTGGCAGCTATGATTGGGTTGGGTTTCTGTTGTTTTGTGTATTTGTCCCATTTGTATTGTTTGGTCGTTCGCCATTGGTCTATCTTGGGGCGTTTTTTGTGACAACCTGGCTTGAGATTATAGGGACAGCGGTAGGAACCTGGCACTGGGTGCCGATTGACCCAGTGTTAGGCTTGCCCCAAGGTAATCCTCCAAGTGGTGTTGCTGCGTGGTATTGTCTGGTGGACGCTGTTGCACTCGGGGGAGCGCCACTTGTCATGGATTATTTGAATCGGGTACGATTGCAACTCCCGGAGAAGTGGTCAAATGAATGAATATAATGGTTAATGGAGCATTTGGTCACTCTCAACACTGTTGTAGCTCATTCCAGTTATTGTCCAATTGTCCAGAGTGTTGGGATCGTCAGTGGTGTGGTCATACGTGACTTCACAGACCATAATGTGTGAGGTGTTATCAGATGACTGGTTGGCAGGGATTGTTGATTTGATAATATAGCGAAAGCCGCCAAGTGGCCATACCGTATGTTTTAACCTGGATATGTCGATGTCGACGATTTCGTCATGTTGAGCAATGATTTCGTCAAAGCAGACATTGCTTGCTGTTTCTGTCATGGCGGTATTTGCAGGGCCTTCAGTACGATAGTCGCCAGTATCTTCGAGGAACAAGTCAGAGGTTGTTGTTTCAACAACCAGCGGGGTAACGTACCGGATCAGGACAAAGTAGGATAGGCCAATAAATATGAGCAGAAGGAGTCCTGATACTACACGATTTTTTAACATATGAAACACCTGGTTGATAAAGACATTGCTTTTGTTAGGATATTAATAGCGGATGTGTTGACTGCTAGCAATAAAGTTAGAGTGAGCTGTTATTATGAATACAGACTGCTCGGCGCGCAAGAGCTTGGCAAAAAATCAGGGTTCACATTTTAGTGTTATTGTTAATGTTTTTAAAGAAGGAGAAATTGATATGGCAGATGATATGAAAGTGAATGTACATTCATTAAAATTATTTATGATAGGCTTTGTTTCGCTCATGGCAGTTGGTGCTTTTCTAATAATGAACTCAGAACAATCAGCTGAGGAACAAGCGCAGCAGGCAACGCTGAGGACGACAGAAATGCTGAATAGCAATGGCCAGAGAGCATGTAAAAAAGCGATAAAAAAAGTGATTGATGGGAATCTATACGCCACAACCAGAACCGAGTCTGATCATTTGACATACGTTGACTTGTATTGGGACAAGAAAAATGTGGGAATAAAAAAAGATATCCACTGTAAGTTTGTAGCAGGAAGAGGTGTCGTTCAGCTAGATGTGGGCGGAATAGCCAAAATTTCAAAGTAAATATGCATGTTTTACTCGTAGGAAAATCTTGACACATTTGAATCGAGTGGTAAACTCTACTCTACTAAAGGAACTGGATGATCGCTCAGCAAGCGTTGAAGGATCAGTCATGGAAGACATTGCTTACGGAAGAGCAGTGTATCAGGGAAGAATATCGTGGTATCGACCAGCAGATTGCGGGTCGTTTTATTAATAATTAGGAGGTTGTTATGGCTGCAACAACAGCAAATGTCTCTGCCGCTGCAAGTGAAAAACCGCTTTTTAGCAAGTTTAATTTCTTTGTGCTCGGTATTGGCGTATATTTTGTATTCTATGTATATGTTCGTTGGTATGAAGGGGTTTATGGCTGGAGTGCTGGTCTTGACTCATTTGCACCTGAGTTCGAAAAATACTGGATGACAATTCTATATTACGAAATTCCTCTGGAATTCACTTTGGCGATAGCTTTCGCTTCGTATCTGTGGAAAACACGTACACGTAATCCAGATGCTGTACCAGCGCGTGAAGTTTTACGTCGTCATTTTCATCATCTTTGCTGGTTGACTGCTTACGGTAGTGCAATCTACTGGGGCGCTAGCTACTATACAGAGCAAGATGGAACATGGCATCAAACGATTGTTCGCGATACTGACTTTACTCCAAGTCACATCATTGAGTTCTACATGACTTACCCAATCTATATTATTACTGGTATTGGTGCTTTCATGTATGCTCATACACGCATCCCATATTTCATGAATCAAGGCGTTTCACTGGCATACCTGCTGGTTGTAATCGGTCCTTTCATGATTTTCCCAAATGTTGGTCTTAACGAATGGGGCCATACTTTCTGGTGGATGGAAGAGCTATTTGTTGCTCCTCTGCACTACGGGTTTGTATTCTTTGGTTGGTTTGCGCTAGGCGTAATGGGTGTAGTAACTCAGCTTATTACTGATATCGATGATTTGATCGGTGCTGACTGCTGCCCTGACTAGTCTCTAGACACGGCAAAATGGAGAAAGTATTGAATATTTGTTTGAATACAAGTTTCAGTATTGCATAAGGGCAAGGAAGCCTAAAACTTAAAAATATTAATCCTTTTAGGAGGTAACATAAAATGAGCGCAACTCAGTCCGCAGTTGTATCGCATGCAGAAGCTGTAAAAGCTTCGCGTACGGTCGACTTAGTATTATTATTTGTTATATTCTTTGTTGTCTTGGGTGGTTTTCACGTCCACGCAATGTTGACAATGGGCGATTGGGACTTCTGGGCCGATTGGAAAGATCGTCGACTCTGGGTAACCGTTACACCAATTATGCTGGTTACTTTTCCAGCTGCTGTTCAGTTCTGGGCATGGGAAAATTTCCGTATTGCCTGGGGTGCAACAATTTGTATTTTAGGTCTGGTTTTTGGTGAGTGGGTTAACCGCTACATCAACTTCTGGGGCTGGACTTACTTTCCAGTGAACTTTGTATTCCCTGCAATTGAAGTCTCTATGGCAATTTGCCTTGACGCTGTACTGACCTTAACAGGCAGCTACATCGCCACTTCAATCTTTGGTGCAACATTGTTTGGATTGTTATTCTACCCAACAAACTGGCCTCTAATCGCTGGACTTCATTTACCAATTGAATATAACGGTGTATTGATGTCTGTTGCTGATCTTCAAGGTTATCACTACGTACGTACTGGTACTCCAGAATATATTCGTATGGTAGAAAAAGGTACTCTGAGAACGTTTGGTAAAGACGTTGCTCCTGTATCTGCTTTCTTCTCAGCGTTCGTTTGTATTTTGGTTTACTTCTGGTGGCATTTCATGGGACGTTGGTTCTC
>DRLZ01000382.1 GCA_011322755.1 Crenotrichaceae bacterium | reverse complement strand
TTTCTGATTTTGAAGTAGCACGACTGCTTTTTGGTCGCGGTGGCTTTGTCAACGCGACTTCCAGAACCTCATCTATCCATTGCACCGGCCGAATATCCAGATCACTCTTGATCTCTTCTGGAACTTCAATCAGGTCTTTCTCATTTTCTTTTGGAATCAGGATAATATTAATCCCGCCTCTGTGTGCAGCGAGAAGTTTTTCTTTCAAACCACCGATTGGGAGAACTTCTCCACGCAAGGTAATTTCTCCGGTCATCGCGACATCTGATCTAACTGGTATCCTGGTAATTGCTGACACCAAAGCAGTACACATACCAATACCCGCGCTAGGACCATCTTTTGGAGTTGCTCCTTCTGGAACATGAACATGTACATCGTGTGACTGAAAAAAATCATTCTCAATCCCCAGCGCATGTGATCGGCTGTGCACAACTGTTTCAGCAGCCTGAATCGATTCTTGCATCACTTCACCCAGTTTCCCGGTACGGGTGATCTTACCTTTTCCGGGATAAACAACGACTTCAATGGTTAATAATTCACCACCAACTTCAGTCCATGCAAGTCCTGTAACTTGACCGATCTGATCTTGCTCTTCTGCTCTTCCAAACCGAAAGCGCTCGACTCCAAGATAATCATGTAGATTTTCATTCGAGACGATAATTTTGTTGTTTTTTTGTTTCAAAAGCAGGTCTTTTACAACTTTTCGACAGACTTTTGCGATCTCTCGCTCCAGGTTTCTAACCCCAGCTTCACGGGTATAATGACGAATCATGCCTTGCATCGCTGATTCTGTAATTTCCAGTTCATCAGTCTTCAAGCCATTATTGCGTAATTGCTTTGGCAGCAAGTAACGCTCAGCAATATTGATTTTTTCTGCCTCCGTATAGCCCGGCAACCGAATCACTTCCATACGATCAAGCAAAGCAGGCGGAATATTCAATGTATTCGCTGTCGCCACAAACATGACATCTGAAAGATCAAAATCAACCTCAAGATAGTGATCATTAAATGAATTGTTTTGCTCGGCATCCAGCACCTCGAGCATAGCAGATGCTGGATCACCACGGAAATCCATCGACATTTTATCAATTTCATCAAGCAAAAACATTGGGTTACGCGTACCAATCTTGGCTAGATTCTGAAGAATTTTGCCTGGCATTGAACCGATGTAGGTTCGCCGGTGACCACGAATTTCAGCTTCATCCCGTACTCCACCCAACGCCATACGCACATACTTTCGATTTGTCGCCCTAGCAATTGACTTGCCAAGAGATGTTTTGCCAACACCTGGCGGACCAACCAAACATAGAATCGGGCCCTTCATTTTTTTTACCCGCTGTTGTACAGCAAGATATTCAAGAATCCGCTCTTTAATCTTTTCCAGCCCATAATGGTCTGCTTCAAGCACTTCTTCAGCCTTATGCAGGTTATGCCTGACACGCGAACGTGTTTTCCAGGGCACTTTTACCATCCAGTCAATGTAATTACGCACAACTGTTGCCTCAGCTGACATTGGAGACATCATTTTCAGCTTATTTAGTTCTGTTTCGGCTTTGGCATGTGCTTCTTTTGACATTCCAGAATCATTGATTTTTTTAGCCAGCTCATCAAGCTCATTGGGGACATCATCCATTTCCCCCAACTCTTTCTGAATCGCCTTCATTTGTTCATTTAGATAATACTCACGCTGGTTTTTTTCCATTTGTTGTTTAACGCGACCACGGATATTTTGCTCCAGCTCAAGGATATCAACTTCACTGTCCATCAAACCAACAAGGCTTTCCAACCGTTCTGATACAGCCTCGGCCTCCAGAATCGACTGTTTATCCTCAATTTTAAGAGACATATGAGCCGCAATCGTATCAGCTAAACGCCCGGGGCTATCGATACCCGCCAGTGAATTTAAAACTTCAGGTGGTATTTTTTTATTTAGTTTTACGTATTGTTCGAAGGTATTGATTGCGGTACGAATAAGCCCTTCCATTTCAGAATCAGAGCATCCGTTAATTTCGTTTAGCGGCTCAACAGCAGCAATTAGATAGTCAAGACTGCTGGCATCCATTGCTTGAATACGACTGCGCTCGCTTCCCTCCACCAAAACCTTGACGGTATTATCTGGTAATTTAAGTAATTGCAGTATATTTGCTAACGTCCCAACATTGTGTAAATCTTCAACGCCAGGATCATCGTGTTCAGACTGCTTTTGACTCAGTAATAAGATCTGTTTGTCATCACGCATTGCTGCATCGAGCGCTTTAATTGATTTATCCCGGCCAACGAAGAGAGGAATCACCATGTGTGGATAGACAACAACATCTCGCAATGGTAAGACAGGATAGCGATCCATTTTCTGATCTATTTCATTTGATGTTGTCATGTTACATTTTTACTCTTAAATAATTATTGAAATTCTAATTTGCTTATCACTGCTTATAGTAGAGATGGGGGTATTATCATGAAATGCAACAGCAAAGTGTTTCCTCGCCATGGCGATGTTTTTGTTTCAAATCAAACCTGGACTTGAAACACCATGCTCTCTAGATGAATAGGAACAACATTCTGTTCCATGTACACTGCAATAGAGACTAATTCCGCCATAACTATTTGTCACAGCGATGATGTAAAAAACAACTGAAAGGGAATAACAC
>DRLZ01000381.1 GCA_011322755.1 Crenotrichaceae bacterium | reverse complement strand
TGAGTGGGCAGGTAAGTTAGTGTCTAAGCATTGGTATGTAGTTCATGCGCATTCCAATTATGAGTATCAGGTGAAAAAATCACTTGAGGAACGCATACAGCGGTTGGGTATGGAAGAGTATTTTGGTGAAATACTGGTTCCTACTGAAGAAGTTGTTGAAATGCGGGTTGGTGAAAAACGCAAAAGCCAACGAAAGTTTTTTCCCGGGTATGTTCTGGTTCAGATGGAGTTGAATGACGAGACATGGCATCTCGTCAAAAGTGCACCGCGTGTTCTTGGCTTCATTGGTGGTACTGCAGATCGTCCAGCGCCGATTAGTGAAAAAGAAGCAAGAACTATTCTTGATCGCATGGAAGAAGGGGTTACAAAACCCAAGCCTAAAGTGCTGTATGAGCCGGGAGAAGTTGTCAGAGTGATCGAAGGTCCATTTGCGGATTTTAATGGTGTTGTTGAAGAAGTGGATTACGAGAAGAGCAAGATCAAGGTGTCTGTGCTTATTTTTGGTCGCTCAACGCCAGTTGACTTGAATTTTGACCAGGTTACAAAAAGTTAGCGTAAAGTTAGCGTAAAAAATATAACGCTATAATCGTTTCATTGTAGTTTCAGGGGAGCTGAGAAGCGTTTGCACCCACAAATAAAGGTATATCTAATGGCTAAATCAATTCTTTCCTATATTAAATTGCAAATCAAGGCAGGTGAAGCAAACCCAAGCCCCCCTGTTGGTCCTGCATTAGGACAACACGGCGTCAATATCATGGAGTTTTGCAAGGCATTTAATGCAAAAACCCAGGAAGTTGAGAAAGGTCTGCCGATTCCGGTTGTGATTACAGTTTACGACGATCGTAGTTTTTCTTTTATTACCAAAACACCTCCGGCTGCTGTTTTATTGCGCAAAGCGGCTGGTATAGCAAAAGGCAGTGCCACACCAAATACTGTAAAGGTTGCAAAAGTCAATCGTGCACAACTTGAAGAGATTGCCCGAACCAAGGAGCCTGATCTTACTGCCAGTGATATGGATGCTGCTGTTCGTACCATTGCTGGAAGTGCACGCAGCATGGGTATCGATGTAGAGGGTGTGTAAGATGGCAAAATTATCTAAAAGAATAAAAGCAATACGTGATCAGTACGATAACGAACAGGTGTATGCGATTGATAATGCATTAGCAATGGCCAAGGACTTTTCAAAGGTCAAGTTTGATGAATCTGTCGATGTCAGCGTCAATCTTGGGATTGATGCGCGTAAATCTGATCAGGCGATTCGTGGGGCTACAGTGTTACCGGAAGGCACAGGAAAAACAGTCCGTATCGCTGTGTTTACTCAAGGCGAGAATGCCGAGATAGCGAGCAATGCTGGTGCTGATGTCGTTGGTATGGATGATTTGGCTCAGCAAATTAAAGATGGTGATATTGATTTTGATGTCGTTATCGCAACCCCGGACGCTATGCGGGCTGTTGGACAGCTCGGAACAATATTAGGTCCAAGAGGGTTAATGCCAAATCCAAAAGTTGGTACTGTGACGACTGACGTCGCTCAGGCTGTGAGTAACGCAAAAAGCGGACAAGTTCGTTATCGTACTGATAAAGCAGGTATTATCCATTGTACGATTGGTAAGGCCAGTTTCGACGTGGACGCTCTGAAAAGTAATCTCGCTGCATTGCTGGCGGATTTGAAAAAAGCGAAACCTGCTGCTGCGAAAGGAATCTTTTTTAAAAAGATCAGTATTTCTACTACCATGGGCCCTGGCATTACAATTGATCAAGCAAGTCTTGATACCTGATTGTAACCTTAGAAATAAGCACTGAGTAGTACTGGTATTATTTAATTAACCTGACTTGTCAGGACAGAAATCTGGATTGCCGACTAATAACCGGTGATCGTCAGAGACCGCAGGCGTCTGTGAGGACTTAATTTATCAGCCTGCGTAGATGGTTACGAGTTGCCGGGTTACATTAATGGCAAAGTGACCGTATGAGTGCATCTTGTTGTTAGACAAGATGTTGATTTTTAGAGGTCTGTACAAGACCTTACTAACCGGAGGTTAATCGTGGCACTGAGGCTCGAAGAGAAAAAAATCGTAGTCACAGAAGTTGCTGAGATTGCCGCGCAAGCATTATCTGCTATTGCTGTCAATTATCAGGGTTTAACTGTTGATGAAATGACTGAGTTTCGCCAACAGGCTAGAGATGCGAATGTCTGTGTCCGTGTGATTAAAAACACACTCGCACGCAGAGCACTGGCTGGAACTGAATATGAATGCATGACTGAAGGTCTTGTTGGACCGCTCGTTTTTGCATTTTCTATGGAAGATCCTGCTGCAGCAGCTCGAATTATCAAGGATTTCTCAAAAGAGCATCCAAAGATGGAAGCATCATTGGTCTCGCTTGGGGGTAAGCTTTACGATAGTTCCGAACTCGATCGCTTATCAAAATTACCAACCTATGAGCAAGGTATAGCAATCATGATGGGTGTTATCAAAGCACCAATCGAGAAATTTGTAAGAACACTGTCCGAGCCGCAAGCCAAGCTGGTTCGCACTCTGGCGGCTGTACGAGATCAAAAACAAGCAGCTTAATGTAGCAAAGCTACTCACTATTCTGGTTGAAAAACCCATACGATTATTAGGAGTTTTATTCTTATGGCATTATCCCAAGACGATATTTTAGATGCAATTTCAAACATGAGTGTTGTCGAAGTTGTTGATCTGATTTCTGCAATGGAAGAAAAATTTGGAGTGTCTGCAGCAGCACCTGTTGCTGTTGCCGCTGCTGCTGCTGGTGATGCAGGCGGGTCTGCTGCAGCTGAACAAACTGAGTTTGATGTTGTGTTAAGCAGCTTTGGCGATAACAAAGTCGCTGTCATTAAAGCTGTTCGTGCTGCAACAGGACTTGGTCTGAAAGAAGCAAAAGCTGCTGTGGAAAGCGCCCCGGCACCAATCAAAGAAGGTGTTAGTAAAGATGAAGCTGAGGAACTAAAAAAGCAGCTTGAAGAAGCAGGAGCAACAGTCGAAGTTAAGTAATTTGATTACGAAGACTGGTACGTTTTTGCTTTACCAGGCTGGTAGTCGATAGGCTGCCGGCCTTTTCCGTCTATTTAGAAAGTGGATTTATTTATCACAAGCGTGACGATATCCCGATTGTGAATAATGACGCTTTGTTGGTTTTACCGATCATTAATTGATACAGAATCACTTCTGTCTAATCTCAGCAGGATACGAATATGAGCTATTCATTTACCGAAAAGAAGCGTATACGAAAAAGTTTTGGTAACCGTTCCGAATTTCTTGATGTACCGTACTTGCTTGCTTTGCAACTTGATTCATACAAGAAATTTTTACAGCAAGGAGATAATTCCGAAAAGGTTGCAGACCAGGGAATAGAGGCAGCATTTAAATCGGTATTTCCAGTGGTTAGCCATTCAGGATATGCGGTGCTGGAATACGTCAGTTCACGGTTAGGTGATCCTGAATTTACAGTTCGTGAATGTAAACAGCGTGGATTAACCTATGCTGCACCAATCAGAGTGTTAGTCAGGCTTGTTTTGTATGATCGGGATGCGCCTGGTAAAACAAAAGTTGTAAAAGATATCAAAGAGCAGGAAGTCTACATGGGCGAACTTCCTCTGATGACTGAAAATGGCACTTTTGTAATTAATGGTACAGAGCGTGTTATCGTCTCACAGTTACACCGTTCCCCCGGCGTGTTTTTTGATCATGATAAGGGTAAAACTCATTCATCTGGGAAATTATTGTTCAACGCCCGAGTAATTCCGTACCGTGGTTCATGGCTTGATTTTGAGTTTGATCACAAAGATATTCTCTATACACGTATTGATCGAAGAAGAAAACTGCCAGTCACAATTCTTTTGCGTGCGCTTGGCTATACCGATGAGGAGATTATCGACACATATTTTGACAAGCACAGTTACTCTATCAAGAATAATAAATTGTACCTGGATCTTGTTCCAGAACGCTTGCGTGGCGAAATGGCTTCTTTCAATATTCTGGTTGGAAAAGACATTCTGGTTGAGCAAGGTCGCCGCATTACCGCCCGCCACATTAAAAAACTGGAAGAAGCAAAGCTCAAAGCAATCGAAGTCCCTGATGAGTTTTTAATTGGCCAGATTCTTGGTCAAACGATAGTTGACGAAGAAACAGGTGAAGTGGTTGCGAAAGTTAATGATGAGATTATCACAGAGACCCTCGAAGCATTAAAAGACAATGGTGTTAAAAAATTCACCACATTGTTTACCAATGATCTTGACCGTGGAGCGTATATCTCTAATACCTTACGTGTTGATCCTTCAACCAACAAACTTGAAGCGTTGGTAGAAATATACAGAATGATGCGCCCTGGTGAACCGCCAACCAAGGAAGCAGCCGAGAATCTGTTCCAGAGCCTGTTTTTCTCGTCAGACAGGTATGATTTGTCTGCTGTTGGCAGGATGAAGTTTAATCGCCGATTGGGTCGCGAAGAGATAACTGGAGAGGGTGTACTCTCCAAGCAAGACATTGAAGATGTTATCAAAACATTAATTGATATTCGTAACGGTAATGGCGTGATTGATGATATCGATCATTTGGGAAACCGAAGAGTTCGAACTGTTGGTGAAATGGTTGAGAACCAGTTTCGTGTGGGGTTGGTTCGTGTAGAACGCGCTGTGAAAGAACGCCTGACCCTGGCTGATTCTGAAGGTTTAATGCCTCAGGAAATTGTCAACGCGAAACCTGTTTCCGCTGCAATCAAGGAATTCTTTGGTTCCAGCCAGTTATCACAGTTCATGGATCAAAACAATCCATTGTCGGAAGTGACGCACAAACGTCGTGTTTCTGCACTAGGACCAGGTGGTCTTGCCCGCGAGCGTGCGGGGTTTGAAGTAAGAGATGTGCATCCAACACATTATGGACGTGTTTGTCCGATTGAAACGCCTGAAGGGCCGAACATTGGATTAATCAATTCATTGGCGGTTTATGCACGCACCAATGAATATGGTTTTCTGGAATCTCCTTATCGTAAAGTTGTTGATCAAGTAGTTACTGACGAAGTTGATTACTTATCTGCGATTGAAGAAGGGCAATACATGATTGCTCAAACAAGTGTAAAGCTTGATGAGAATAATCGTATTGTTGATGATCTGGTTTCGTGCCGATATAAAGAAGAATTTATTTTGTCGACACCTGATTCAGTCCAATACATGGATGTTTCTCCCAAGCAGATCGTTTCCGTTGCCGCTTCACTCATTCCGTTTCTGGAACATGATGATGCGAACAGGGCGTTGATGGGTTCGAATATGCAACGCCAGGCGGTACCGACACTGAGAGCTGAGAAACCGCTTGTTGGGACTGGCATGGAACGGGTTGTGGCAACAAACTCGGGAGTTACTGTGGTTGCCAGACGTGGCGGTTCTGTGGTTAATGTTGATGCGGCACGTATTGTCATCCGGGTTAATCAGGATGAACGGCAAGCGGATGAGCCTGGCGTTGATATCTACGATTTGGTGAAATACACCCGTTCAAATCAAAACACTTGTATTAATCAAAGACCATTGGTTAAGCCTGGAGATACCGTGAGTCGTGGTGACGTGATGGCGGATGGACCATCTACTGATTTTGGTGAGCTTGCGCTGGGGCAGAATCTAAAAGTCGCCTTTATGCCGTGGAACGGCTACAACTTTGAAGATTCGATTCTGATTTCAGAACAAGTTGTCAAAGATGATCGTTTTACCACAATTCATATTGAAGAAAAATCATGTGTTGCGCGTGATACAAAACTGGGTCGCGAGGAAATTACTTCAGATATTCCGAATGTCAGCGAAGAGGCATTGGCAAAACTCGATCACTCCGGAATTGTCTATATTGGAGCTGAAGTCGGACCAGGAGATATTCTGGTTGGAAAAGTCAGTCCAAAAGGTGAATCCCAGTTATCACCAGAAGAAAAACTGCTGCGTGCTATTTTTGGAGAAAAAGCATCTGATGTAAAAGACACTTCATTGCGTGTTCCCTTCGGTGTTGTTGGTACAGTCATTGACGTAAAAATATTTACTCGTGATGGTGTTGAAAAAGATGCGCGCGCCCTTGAAATAGAGGAAATGGAGCTTGAGCGAGTCAGAAAAAATCTGTTTGATCAACGCAAAATCATGGAAGATGAACTGTATTCACGGATTGGTGAATTAGTCATTGGCATGGTTGCCGAGTCAGGTCCTGAGCGATTAAAAAAAGGCACCACGATTGATCGTGCTTATCTGGATTCACTGGAATTATCACAACGTCTTGAAATTCGTCTTGATGACGAAGAGAAAAATATTCAACTTGAAGCCATTGCTGAACAAATTGGATCATTAGAGGCCGATTTCGTCAATCAGTTTGAGGCTCAGAAAAAGAAGATTACGATGGGAGACGATTTGGCTCCTGGTGTCATCAAAATGGTCAAAGTCTATCTTGCTGTTCGTCGTTGCATACAACCTGGTGACAAGATGGCTGGACGACACGGTAACAAAGGTGTAATTTCTCGCATCGTTCCTGTTGAAGATATGCCGTATCTTGAGGATGGGTCACCGGTTGATATAGTTCTGAATCCATTAGGCGTTCCATCCAGAATGAATGTAGGGCAAGTGCTGGAAACACATTTAGGCTGGGCGGCAAATGGTTTGGGAGTCAAGATCGGTCAAATGCTGGAAGCGCAGTCAAAAGTAGATGAGCTTCGCGACTTTCTGGCAAAAGTTTACAATAAATGTGGCAAAGCTGAAGACCTGGATTCACTGGACAACAACGCTATTCTTGAACTTGCCAACAATCTGAAAAAAGGTGTTCCTCTTGCGACGCCTGTATTTGATGGTGCAACAGAAGATGATATCCGTTATATGCTAAAACTGGCTGGATTGTCCGACACAGGACAAACCATACTGTATGACGGTAGAACCGGTGAGGCATTTGAACGACCTGTCACAGTTGGTTTTATGTATATGCTCAAACTCAACCATCTCGTTGATGACAAAATGCATGCTCGTTCAACCGGGCCTTACAGTCTGGTTACACAGCAACCGCTTGGTGGTAAAGCCCAATTTGGTGGTCAGCGCTTTGGAGAAATGGAAGTATGGGCATTAGAGGCATATGGTGCTGCGTATACCTTGCAGGAAATGCTGACTGTTAAATCAGATGATGTATCCGGTCGAACAAAAATGTACAAGAATATTGTTGATGGCAATCACACAATGGATCCTGGTATGCCGGAATCATTTAATGTCTTGATTAAAGAAATCCGCTCATTAGCAATCAATATTGAATTGGAGGAAGATTGATTACAACAAATCCAGATTACAAAAGTTAATCGTATCGCATGGTTTGACTTGTCTTTATTTTTGTAGCTGTTCAGGTATTGAGATCTGATAACAAATCAAAAAACCAGGTTGGTTTTATGAGTCAGACAAACAGTTGTTTTATGTCGTACAAGATAAGAATGAAGGCAAACGATACATCGCTTTTATACATTTTCCAGGATCAACGTTGCAGCATTAATCGTGAGTGCTGCGTCGATCTGTTAGAACGCATTTACAGGGGATAGATCATTGAAAAATCTACTCAATTTTTTTAAACGACAGGTCAAAAATGAAGAATTTGATGTTATTCAGATTGGTCTGGCATCGCCAAATATGATTCGATCCTGGTCGTTCGGTGAGGTAAAAAAACCGGAAACCATCAACTACCGCACATTCAAGCCTGAACGGGATGGATTATTTTGTGCTAAAACTTTTGGCCCAGTTAGCGATTATGAATGTTTATGTGGAAAATATAAACGTTTAAAACATCGGGGGGTTATTTGTGAAAAATGCGGGGTTGAAGTCACGCTGTCAAAAGTTCGCCGTGAGCGAATGGGACATATTGACCTTGCCAGCCCTGTCGCACATATCTGGTTTTTGAAATCCTTGCCATCACGAATCGCGTTGTTGCTTGATATGACGTTACGTGAAGTTGAGCGAGTCTTGTATTTCGAATCATTTGTGGTGATTGATCCGCATGCTGTCCAGGATCTGGAAATTGGACAATTGCTCAAGGAAGAAGAGTACTTGGAGAAAGTAGAAGAATATGGAGATGAATTCACCGCGTTGATGGGTGCAGAAGCTGTATACCATTTGCTTAAGTCGATGGATTTGAAAAAAGAAATGTCGACCATTCGTGACGGTCTGGCAAACACAAATTCGGAGACAAAACGTAAAAAACTGACCAAACGGCTTAAACTCATCGAGTCATTAGTCAATTCCAACAATCGACCAGAATGGATGATTCTCACTGTATTGCCTGTACTCCCTCCAGAATTAAGACCTCTGGTGCCGCTTGACGGTGGACGTTTTGCCACATCTGACCTGAATGATTTGTATCGACGGGTTATTAATCGAAACAATCGCTTGAAACGACTTCTTGATCTCAATGCGCCTGACATTATTGTGCGCAATGAAAAACGCATGTTACAGGAATCAGTCGATGCATTGCTCGACAATGGTCGACGTGGACGTGCAATCACAGGCACCAGCAAACGACCATTGAAATCGTTAGCTGATATGATTAAGGGCAAGCAAGGCCGCTTTCGTCAGAATCTTCTGGGAAAACGTGTTGATTACTCTGGTCGCTCGGTGATTGTTGTTGGACCGACACTGAAATTACATCAGTGTGGACTTCCCAAAAAAATGGCATTAGAGCTATTCAAACCTTTCATATTCAGCAAATTACAACTACGTGGCCAGGTAACAACCATAAAAGCGGCTAAAAAAGTTGTTGAGCGTGAAGGTATTGAAGTCTGGGATATACTTGATGAGGTTGTTCGGGAACATCCAGTTCTGCTCAATCGCGCGCCGACATTGCACCGTCTTGGTATCCAGGCATTTGAACCGATTCTGGTGGAAGGGAAAGCGATCCAGTTACACCCATTGGTGTGTACTGTTTTTAATGCTGATTTCGATGGCGATCAAATGGCAGTGCATGTGCCTTTATCTGTTGAAGCGCAGCTTGAAGCGCGCGTTCTGATGATGTCGACTAACAATATTCTGTCATCAGCAAATGGTGAGCCGGTGATTACCCCAACACAGGATGTTGTCCTCGGTCTTTACTACGTCTCACGCGAGAAAGTCGGCGCGACTGGCGAAGGCATGATCTTAAATGGGGCTGACGAGATTACGCGAGCCATCAATAGCGGCGCGCTGAATATTCAGGCCAAAATAGAATTGCGCATCCAGGAACAGTTGCCTGATGAAAATGGCGATCTTCAAACCACTACCCGCCGTGTCAAGACCACTGCCGGACGTGGATTGCTGTGGGATATTGTACCAGCTGGGCTTCCGTTTGAGTGTGTCGACAAAGACATGACCAAAAAGGAAATTTCCAATTTATTGAATCAGTGTTATCGCAATCTGGGTGTCAAGGACACGGTTGTTTTTGCTGATCAGCTCATGTATTTTGGATTTACGAATGCGACGAAAGCAGGTGTTTCGTTTGGTTTGCTTGATATGGTTATTCCAGAAGAGAAGCAAGCGATTATCGAAGGTGCTGAAAATGAAGTCAAGGAAATTCAAAATCAGTATGCCGGTGGTTTGGTAACCAATGGCGAGCGCTATAACAAAGTTGTGGATATCTGGTCTCATGCGAATGAACAAGTCGCCAAGGCGATGATGGATGGGCTTGGTTATGAAACAGTGGAAGATGCTGACGGAAATCAGGTACAACAGAAATCAATGAATTCAGTGTTTATGATGGCTGATTCTGGCGCCAGAGGTTCGGCTGCACAAATACGCCAGCTTGCAGGGATGCGTGGCTTAATGGCGAAACCTGATGGCTCGATTATTGAGACACCGATTACTGCAAACTTTCGCGAAGGTCTTGATGTACTTCAATACTTTGTATCAACACACGGAGCGCGAAAAGGCTTGGCTGATACAGCATTGAAAACTGCAAACTCTGGGTACCTGACCCGACGTCTGGTTGATGTGGCTCAGGATCTGGTTATCAAAGAAGAAGATTGTGGAACAAAACATGGTCTATCCATGACGCCATTGATTGAAGGTGGCGATGTTGTGGAACCATTATCCGAACGTGTACTGGGTCGTGTTGTTGCTGCCGATGTAATCAACCCTTCCAATGATGAAATCATCGTTGAAGCGGGAGCGATGCTTGATGAAGAATTAGTCAAAGTGCTCGATGCTCACAGTATTGAAAATGTCGTGGTGCGTTCTGTCATCACTTGTGAGACTCGCTATGGTGTTTGTTCATCCTGTTATGGGCGTGACCTTGGACGTGGACATAGAGTCAATATGGGTGAAGCGGTCGGCGTCATTGCTGCCCAGTCAATTGGAGAGCCAGGCACGCAGTTGACCATGCGTACTTTCCATATCGGTGGCGCTGCTTCACGTTCAGCTGCAATCAGTAGTATCGAAGCGAAGTCATCCGGAACAGTGCGACTGACCAATCTTAAAACCATCAAAAACTCAGAAGATAATCTTGTCGCGGTGTCAAGATCGGGTGAGTTCAGTATTATTGATGAACATGGGCGTGAACGTGAACGCTACAAGATACCGTATGGTGCCGTGTTATCAATTACCGATGGAGATAAGATTGCTGCTGGTAGTGTGGCTGTTAACTGGGATCCGCATACTCATCCAGTGATTACTGAAGTTGCTGGTCAGGTGAAGTTTATCGACTTTGTCGATGGTGTGACGGTGCATCAACAGTCTGATGAAATTACCGGTATTAGCTCACTGGAAGTGATTGATCCTGCACAGCGCACAGGGGCAGGTAAAGAACTCAGACCAATGATCAAATTGCTTGATGATCAGGGTAACGAGTTGTTTTTTCCGGGAACCGATGTGGTTGCACAGTATTTTCTACCAGCAGAAGCGCTGGTTACCTGCAAGGACGGCGGTGAAGTGAGAACGGGTGATGTGTTGGCTAGAATTCCACAGGAATCGAGTAAAACACGTGATATCACCGGTGGTTTACCCCGGGTTGCAGATTTATTTGAATCACGTAAAACAAAAGATCCTGCGATTCTTGCTGAAGCCACAGGTACGGTTAGTTTTGGTAAGGAAACCAAAGGTAAACGCCGTATTGTGATTACTAATTCTGAAGGCGAAAGCAACGAAATTCTGGTTCCAAAGTGGCGGCACATTACCGTGTTTGAAGGTGAATCTGTCGAACGCGGTGAAACCATCGCTGAAGGTGAATTAACATTGCATGATATCTTGCGATTGCGTGGTGTTCCGGCTTTATCATCGTTTCTTGTCAACGAAATACAGGAAGTGTATCGATTGCAAGGTGTGAAAATTAATGACAAACATATCGAGGTGATTATTCGCCAGATGTTAAGAAAAGTTGAGATTACCGCTGTTGGTGACACCACATTCCTTAGAGGAGAGCAAGTCGAACGCGCACGTTTTCACGAAGAAAACGAGCGTGTTGAAGCTGATGGCAAAGTCCCTGCAATTGCTGAAACAATTTTACTTGGCATCACCAAAGCATCTTTGGCAACTGAATCGTTTATTTCAGCTGCATCATTCCAGGAGACAACACGTGTGTTAACTGATGCTGCAGTTCGTGGTTTGAAAGATCCGCTTCATGGGCTCAAGGAAAATGTTATCGTTGGGCGCCTGATTCCAGCAGGGACAGGTCTTGCCTATCACAAAGAGCGTAAACGCAAACGCCAGTCAGCAGCTCAGACAGGTTCTCCGTTACAAGAGGCCACTGTACCAGAAGTTGATAACCAGGATATTGAGGATGCTTTGAAAAAGGCGTTAACCAGCTGATCTATTCACAAATCACGCTTTATACGAGTACGCTAGTTCAGTGTGCTCGTATGGGTTGCATGCATAGAACTTTTTGGTTTGATGTGTTTGTCTACAAGGTCAATAATTCGTTGGCGGATTTCAGATTCCTTGTCAGAGGCGAGGGGGATTGTTTGGTCGTTACTGTCAGTAACATAAAACAAATCCTCAGCGCGCGCGCCTATTGTGGCTATTTTTGCATAATGAATTTTTAGTTTCATTTCCTCTAATGCTGTTCCAACTTTTGACAGTAAGCCTGGTCGATCCGTGCTGATCAGCTCGATTACTGTGTAGGGCTGATGTGCATCATCATAAATCAGTACCTGGGTCGGGATTGGAAAATTCTGAAGTTTATCAGGTGATCTCCTGGATACTTGCAGAGTGCTGTTATTCTGATTCAGCAAACGTTTTTTTATCTCATTCACAATTTGATGTTGTCTGAACAAATCTTCCAGCGCATGGCTGCTATTTTCAACGACCAGAAAATTACAAATGATCGCTTGATTGTTGGTTGGCATCATCCTGGCATCGACAACATTTAACCCGAGCTGATCTAGTGTCTGAATAATACTGGTGAACAACGGGTAGTTTTCATCTGCATATGCAAAAATCTCAGCGGCTTGTTTAAATGGTAGTGGTCGAAGCAAGACCAGCGGATCATCTTCTGGGGAATGAGAAAGAAGCGCAATGGTATGCCATGTACACTCGCGGGCACTATGTCGAATAAAGTAGTCATCATTCAACTGCTTCCAGACGGTTTGATAACGCGACTTTGGGATACCCATTGCCACCAGTTTTTGACCTGCTTCCAAACGCATAGATGAAATGATTTCCTGATGCGTCACCGGGTTGTTTAAGCCACGACGGAAAGCGCGTCGACATGCATTATACAGCTGCTTTAACAGCGAATCTTTCCAGGCATTCCACAGTTGAGGATTCGTTGCGCGGATATCTGCCACTGTTAACAGATAGAGATGGTTTAGTCTTTCCAGTGTTCTGCAATGCACAGCAAACTCATTAATGACTTCAGGATCTGAAATGTCAAGACGCTGAGCAGTCATTGACATATGAAGGTGATTGGTAACAAGCCAGGTGAGTAAATCGGTGTCATGTTCATTTAACCCATGGCGCTTGCAAAACTCTTCAGTAATCGTTGCACCGATTTCAGAATGATTACCACCATGCCCTTTACCGATGTCGTGAAATAATCCCGCTAGATAGAGAATATGTGGCTTATGTATCTTTTGAAAAAGATCGTGACAAAAAGGCAGTTCATGCTGGAAGGCTTTGAGGCTTATTCGACGCAGATTACGCACCACAAACAAAATATGTTCGTCTACCGTCAGGGTATGAAACAAATCAAACTGCATGCGCCCAAGAATATAAGCAAACTCTGGTAGATACGCTGCTAGTACCCCGTAACGTTTCATTCTCCTCAGTTCATGTGTTAACCCGTTTCCCTGTCGCCACAGCACCATAAATGTTCTGATAGCATCCGGGTCGCTTCTGAAATCATCATTGATTAAATACAGATGCTGACGTATTTCACGCAAAGTAGAAACATGAATTCCCTTGACCCACTGATTTTGTTGCATAAAAGCAAATACCTCAAGAAGGGCGGGAGGGTATTCTTTAAAAACATTTGCGTGTGTGGTTTCGATGTATTGACCAACGATTTGAAAGTTGTTGTTCAGTTTTGTAATCTTTTGCTGTGAGCGCAATGGTTCGAATGTTGTTGCCAGAACTTGCAGCAACATTTCATTGAGACGTTCTGCTTCCATAATCGTACAGAAATAATCCTGCATGAATTTTTCTACAGCTCGACTATTTTCATCATCTTGATAACCAAAAATTTCAGCGATCTGTGTTTGATATTCAAACAGTAAACGTTCCTCTGCCTTGTTTGCAAGAAGATGGAGGGTGTTTCTTATTTTCCATAAAAAACGTCGAGCATCCCGATATTCCAGGTATTCTTGCTCGGTGATTAACCCGATTGTAATGAGTTTCGCCAGCGTATTAACCTGATATTGACTCTGTGCAACCCAGCGAATTGTTTGTAGATCGCGTAACCCGCCAGGACCTTCTTTAATGTTTGGTTCAAGACGGTATCCGGATTCACCAAACTTTTCATGCCGCTGCTGTTGTTCTTCAATTTTCAGGGTGTAAAAGGTTTCTGCCGAGCAGGTGATGATATGACTGAATTGAGTGATTAACTTGCTGGGTAGTTGCTGGTTTCCATAAATAAAACGAATATCCAGAATTGAGGTCATAAAGCTGACATCGTTTTGTGCAAGGCTGATGCACTGTGCGACTGTTTGAATCGACTGTGCAGGTTTCAGACCGATATCCCAGAGAAATTGCAGAAATGATGAAATGTCTTGCTGGAGATCAGTATCAGGAGACTGTTCAGTCAGGATTAGAATATCAATGTCGGAGTAGGGGAATAATTCCTGTCTCCCATATCCACCAATCGCAACCAATGCAAACTGCTCTGCTTGTTTGCCAAGAAAATGTTGCCAGCTGTCTGTCAGCAATCCATCGATAAACTCGGATCGTTGCTTGATTAGCTGAGTCGCTGGAACACTGTTACCTTTGTCAATTAAATTCTGGTTGAACTGGTTGAGTTGGTCACGAACAGATTTGATTAAATCAGCTGCTGATAATGAATGGGAAATGCTAATCGCCATATCAGGTTTCGTTGATGGTTTCATTCGTGCGTGCGGTGAGTACTTGATAACCGTTATTGGTTACCAGGATTGTGTGCTCCCATTGAGCGGATAAACTACGGTCTTTTGTGTGTACAGTCCAGCCATCAGCAAGCATTTTGATATGACGTTTACCTTGGTTCAACATTGGTTCAATCGTAAAAATCATGCCTTCTTTTAGTTTTAAACCTGTACCAGGTTGTCCGTAATGAAGCACCTGTGGATCCTCATGAAACTGTTTGCCAATGCCATGTCCACAAAATTCTCTGACAACAGAGTATCGCGCTGCATGTGCATGTTCCTGAATCACATAACCGATATCACCCAAGTGAGCTCCTGGTTTGACTTGCTGGATACCGAGATAGAGTGCTTGTTGAGTGATTTCAATCAAGCGTGAAGCGAATTTAGGGACCTTGCCAACTTCAAACATCTTGCTGGTATCACCATGATAACCATCTTTGATGACGGTGATATCAATATTGATGATATCACCATTTTTTAGTGCTTTGTCATTGGGTATTCCGTGACAGATTGTATGATTAACCGAGGTGCAAATCGATTTGGGAAATCCCTTGTAATTCAATGGGGCAGGGATGGCATCTTGCTCAAGAATAAACGCATGACAGATATCGTTTAGCTTGTTTGTGGTGACGCCGGCCACCACATACGGCTCAATTATTTCAAGTACGTCTGCTGCCAACTTCCCGGCTACACGCATTTTATTTATTTCATCAGCAGACTTGATAGAAACACTCATATTCGAATTCCAGATTATTATAAAAGTAAGGGTAGAACGCTAAGATTATTCAGTAAAAATTCTCTAATCTACCAGAAGAAATATTGTTTAAAACCACTATTGTATGTTATAAAGATCGGCTTGTTGTAACTATTAAGCTTGCCATCGATTTGTTTCAAGCCTGTTTAACAAACATCTTGAATATCGCTGGACACCGTATTAACGAGGAATGCATTGATTCGTCGAGTGAATCGATGGTTTTTGTATCTGTTAACACGTCATTTATACAGTAGCACTACTGGAATCCTGAAAGCAGAAGTTATAACAAAAATTCTCATGCGTATCGACACAATTAGCAGGGTGCTCTGAGATGACTGTTTGCAATAGCGTAGGTTCGCTGGCACTTTCATTTAAAGGGGTAGTTAATTGGGATGCGCAGAGGCCTAACCCAATGGACAGATGTAATCTGTCAATATCTTAAGGAGAGTTAACAATGGCAAAAGTCACAATGCGACAGATGCTCGAAGCCGGCGTCCATTTTGGACACCAGACACGCTATTGGTGTCCAAAAATGGCCCCGTATATCTTTGGAGCCAAAAGCAAGATCCATATTATCAATCTTGAAAAGACCATGCCTCTTTTTCATGAAACTATGGATTACATCAAAGATCTTGCTGCTAACAAAGGCTCAATCATGTTCGTAGGAACCAAACGAGCAGCACAAAAAACAATCGCAGAAGAAGCCATTCGGTGTGGAATGCCCTATGTTAATCATCGCTGGCTGGGTGGCATGTTAACGAATTTCAAAACGATTAAACAATCGATCAGACGATTAAAAGAACTCGAACGCATGCAGGAGGACGGTAGTATTCAAAGATTCAGCAAAAAAGAAGCGTTAGGTTATCAAAGAGAACTGGATAAACTCGAGCGTAGTCTCGGCGGTATCAAAGATATGCCAGCTTTACCTGATGCATTGTTTGTGATTGACGTCGGCGTTGAAAATATCGCAGTGAGTGAAGCAAAGAAACTGGGGATCCCGGTGATTGGTGTCGTCGATACAAACAATGATCCGGATTGTGTTGATCATATGATTCCGGGTAATGATGATTCGATCCGGGCGATTCAGTTGTACACTCAGGGCGCAGCAGCAGCCGTATTGGAAGGGAAAGCACAGCAACTCAGTCAAGGTGTTAGTGATGATGATTTTGTCGAGATGACTGAAGAGACAGAAGTAAAGCAAGCAGCATCTGAGCCTGAGCCGGTTATTGATGCTCCGGCTGTTGATGCAGTTGAACCTGTTCAGGCTGAAGCGACGGAGATAGTCGAGCCAGTTGCAAAATAATCGTGCGCATTATTTGTCAGATGTAACATGATTGGTTTAGAAGCGAATAACCAAATGTGCAATGCTGGTATCACATCACTGATTCAACTGTGTTATGTGGTGATGGTGTTGAACTAAAAACAATACCAGTTATTGTTGTCAGCTGCTCGTATGCTACTGGCAACAATTGTTTGTGACTATTTATTAACGAAAGAATAAAACAGAGTGACAACACTCAGTGTGAAATTAGGAAAACAGATATGAGTATTACAGCGGCAATGGTGAAAGAATTACGCGAGCGGACGGGCTCGGGTATGATGGAATGTAAAAAAGCATTGGTAGAAGCCAATGGAGATATGGAAACAGCTGTCGAGCAAATGCGAAAGTCGGGTCTCGCGAAAGCTGATAAAAAATCTGATCGTACAGCTGCAGAGGGTAATATTACAATCAAGACATCTGATTCCGCACAGCAAGCAGTTATTGTTGAGGTCAATTGTGAGACTGACTTTGTCGGCAATGGAGACGATTTTCGTGAATTTACTGAAGCTGTCGCTGATGTTGCTTTGTCATCAGGCGTAACCGATGTGGAGTCACTGTTACAACAGAAGATTGGAGCCAGTTCGGTTGAAGATGCACGCAAAGCCTTGATAGCCAAAATTGGTGAGAATATTAACATTCGTCGTTTACATCGAATCGAGTCCCAGCAGGGAAATGTATTTGAATACCTTCACGGCAACCGAATTGGCGTTGTCGTAGACGTTTCCGGAGTGGATCAGGAAACTGGTCGAGGAATTGCTATGCATGTTGCTGCCAGCAAGCCTGTTTGTGTTTCTGATGATCAGGTTGATCCTAAATTACTGGATAAAGAGCGGGAAATCTTCTCGGCACAAGCTGAAGCAAGTGGAAAACCAAGTGAAATTATTGAGAAGATGGTTGAAGGAAGGTTAAAAAAGTATCTCAAAGAAGTGACTTTACTTGGCCAGCCTTATATTAAGGATCCGGATTTGAATATTGCTCAACTACTTTCAAAGCAAAATGGTGTGGTTGTCAG
>DRLZ01000380.1 GCA_011322755.1 Crenotrichaceae bacterium | reverse complement strand
CGGTTTCATTTTGTATATAAACGGGGATATCGTTAATTTTCAGTTCATATTGCAGGTCACTATTATTGCCATTATCTACAATCGTGCCCCGCGTTGCGCCCGCATCTGCTACTGCGCCTGAATTTGTTGCCATTTGTACTGTATAATTACCGGCAACAAATGTAGCTGAATCAGAAATGATGGCATCACCGGCAATACCTGATCCTCTATTTTCAAATGCGGCTGCGCTTACCAATGGGGCAGCCGCTGCAATATCATTTACATTAGTAATAGCGACTCCCATCGTTGTTGCAGCATTCCGAGTGGGCTGTATCAGTATTCGGTCACCTTCTGCCATGCCACCAGAATCGAGACTAAATTCAACGCCATCAACCGTTTCGGGGTTGGTTGGGAATTGGTCCAACTTTGTAACTTGTTGGTCTGACATACGAGTCAACTGATAGCCTTCGGTGGTTCGTTCCAGTGAATAATCACTGCCTGTTAGCTGGTTAGGGTCGCTGATTGAGGCATCAATGATGGCACTGCCTCGATTATTTACATGTGTTAATGTAGTGACACTTGATTGATTAATCGGTTTAAAAAAGTCACCACCTGCCTGACCATTCAGATCAATACCCGCTCGATTTTGTTCGTTAAATGCAGCGGTTACACCCATAGCCATCATGCCAAGTGTGTTACGGGTTTCATCTAGAACCTGACTGCGAAAATCAAGCACTCCGCCAATTTCGCCACTGCCTTTCATTAAATCAGAGATATCGACTTTACCTCCTGCTGCGTCAATCATGACTTCCATTCTGGATGGATCGAAGCCATTGCGTTCTGTACTTAAATTAAAAGAGTCAAAGCCAGCCACTACGGCCTGCCCACTGCCAATGAATACATTCATTGCACCATCATCTTGTACTACAGTCGTCACTGAGGTGAGCTCTGATAGATCCTGGATCATCTGATCCCGTTGATCCAGAAGGTTGCTAGATTCAGAGAGTCCACTTGCCTGGGTTTGAAAAATACGTTGATTAATATCAGCGATACCACTGGATAAGCTATTAATTTTACCTGTTAGGGTATTTAGCTTTCCATTGAGGCTGCTGTTCAATTGATCCAGGCGTTGGCCGAGTGAGTTAAAGTTACCTGACAGAGTCTCAGCTTCACTTAACAGTGACTGGCGTGCTGTAGGAGAGGCCGGATCATTTGATAAGGTCTGTATGGCATTAAAAAATCGCTGCATACCAGGCATAATTCCACCCTGTGCATCGGATAGGCTGTTATCAACTTGTCCTGAAAGTTCGGAAAAGCTCCTTAGATAACCTGTGCTTGAAGTATTGCTTCGTACCTGGTTGCTTATAAAGCTATCATAAGACCGTCTGACTTCGACCTGAGGCAGACCACCTTCCAGAGAAAAATTAGCACGCTGGCGGCTGTAACCTTCAGTATTTACATTTGCAATATTGTTGCTTGTGATATCCAGTGCACGCCGATTCGAGTTTAACCCGGCAAGACCGATACCAAACATTCCAACGCCCGCCATACATCTGACCTCGCTATGATTAAGTCCGGCATACTCTAACTATTTGAGCACCTGACAGCGTGTTCCATTCACTGGTTTGTCATAAAACTGTAGAGAATGCACTGTTTTTCATGACTGCCATAATCTTCATGGCATAGGCAGGGTCAGTGGCATAACCTGAGTCCTGCAACGCAGTTGCAAAATTTTGTGAGCTGCGTCCCACTTTTAATACTTCGGCATATCGAGGGTTTTCTTTTAAAAATTTTGCATAGTCGTCAAAACTTTCGTTATACGATGAATAAGAGCGAAACTGTGCTCGTTCACGTTCTGCGATGCCATCTTTATATTCCAGAGTTAAAACCGTAGCGGTCGATCCTTGCCATGAAGTATTGGCTTTGATACCAAATAAATTAAAGCTGCTACTGCCGTCTGGATGCTTTATAACTGATTTTCCCCATCCTGTCTCTAAAGCAGCTTGTGCCAGAATTGCATGAGGTGAAACCTCCAGCTTTTCTCCTGTCTGTTTGGCTAATGGCCAAAGTTTGCGAACAAACTCGACTGGTGTTTCAAAGGTTGTTGTGGTGATCACCTTTGTGATGGTTTCTGCAGCAGGGGGGGAGGTGGTTGAAATTGGTTTGTATTGTTCGATGGAGGGGATGAGTGCTGGTGGTCGTTGTGGTAGTTTGAGTTCCTCAGTCAAATCTGATTTAGTCTGAGTATCAAAACCTGCTGTGACAGATAATTGCCTGACTAACGCTTCAGCTAAGCCCAGGCTGTAACCGCCATTAAGTGATGTGCTCAATTGCTGGTCGAGCATTCCCTGATAAAGCTTGCTCTGGTCATTATCAAAAATTCCATCACCCAGGCCGGAGCTTGCAGCACGCATACTTTTGAGCATCATGTTCATGAATATCGATTCAAACTGTTTAGCTGCGGCTTCAAGAGTTTCAGGCGTTTGCTCTTTTGCATTGCTGTATCTTAGTTGCTGCAATCCCTTCGGGTCGCTTGCCAGGCTTGATATATCAAACTCTTTTAACATAAGCGTGATAGATACTCACAGCTCAATGATATCATGAAGATCCGGGCGACCACTGAATGTGATTCCCGAGCTTTTCGGGATAGTAACCGTTTGACTTG
>DRLZ01000379.1 GCA_011322755.1 Crenotrichaceae bacterium | reverse complement strand
GTTGCAACAGGGTAACTTGTCGTTTGCCACTGCGACCATGATAACGGTCGCCGATTAAACCTTGCTCACAGTCAGCAACCACAGTATCAGGTGTAATCAGAGGCTGTAGACGTGCTGGGCGTATGCCAATCCAGACAAGTTTTCCAGGTTTTATAAATTGTTGGCTGAGTTGTTTGATTGTCATCATAGACTGAGGGTGTTTCAAGAAGTTGTTGTTGATGCAAGACTATATTTTACAGGATTCTTGTTGTTGCTTAATGTATGATAATTTGCATGAATATGGAAAAAACCATTAAAGCCGGAATTGTTGGTGGTACTGGGTATACCGGGGTGGAGTTGATGCGTTTATTGTTAGGCCATCCACACGTTGAGATTGCCTGTGTGACTTCGCGGACAGATGCAGGCAAATCGATTGCGACGATTTATCCACATTTGACGGATCTGCTGGATCTGGCATTTATCGAGCCAGAGATAGAAACACTTGGCAGCTGTGATGTGGTGTTTTTTGCAACACCGCATGGGATTGCTCTGGAGATGTCGCAGCCATTGCTTGAGCAAGGTGTTCTAGTGATTGATTTGTCGCCTGATTTCAGACTCAAAGATATTGTATGTTGGGAGCATTGGTACGGGCAAAAACACACCCAGCCTGAGTTGTTGAAAACAGCCGTTTATGGGCTACCTGAAGTCAATCGCAAAGCAATTTCATCGGCATCTCTGATTGCTTGCCCGGGATGTTATCCGACCGCTGTGCAACTTGGGTTTCTGCCTTTGCTGGAAGCAGGCCTGGTCGATCTCGGAGAGTTAATTGCAGATGTAAAATCCGGCGTCAGTGGCGCCGGTCGCAAGGCAGCAATCAGTGGCTTAATGAGTGAATCAGGCGAAGGAGTAAAAGCTTATGCCGCAAGTGGACATCGCCACTTGCCTGAAATTGTCGCAGGCCTCGAAGCTGTAACCGGTGAAACTGTCGGGTTGACATTTGTCCCACATTTGATGCCGATGATTCGTGGTATCCACGCAACCCTGTACAGCAAACTGACGACTAAAATTTCTTTGTCGGAGATACAAGCCATTTACCAGCAACGCTATGTAGATGAGTCTTTTGTGACCGTGTTGCCAGTAAACTCACATCCAGATAGCCAGGATGTTCGTATGTCGAATCGATGCCAGATTGCAATCCATCAACCACAGGGCGCGGAAGTTATTGTGGTTTTGTCAGTGATCGATAATCTGGTTAAAGGCGCTGCTGGTCAGGCGGTGCAGAATATGAACTTGATGTTTGGTTATGCCGAGACAGCGGGTCTCGATTCAATTGCTTGTTATCCTTGATTATTTACCGTATCGCTATTTATTCATTATCGTAATCACACTATGCGCCCTGTAGCAATTACTGAATATCAATGCGTTTCTGCAGCTGGAGCAGAGATTTCAGCGTTATTGTCTGCCGTGGTTGAGAATCAGACCAGACTTGCTCCGTTACAGTTATTTAATGTGCCATTTCCGGCAATCGTTGGTGAAGTAACTGGGGTCTTACCCGAAATTCGCGACGAATTAAAACGTTATGATTGTCGCAATGCAAGGCTCGCGCTTGCTGCGCTTGAAGCGGGTCATTTTCGCTCAAGTGTCGAGGCTGTGATTGAGTGGTACGGAACAGACCGTATTGGTGTGGTGATTGGTACCAGCACATCAGGTATTTACAATTCGGAAAGCGCATACAGGTTTTTTGTTGAACATCGCAAAATGCCCGATGACTACCGGTTTATGCACCGGCATTTTATACACGCAACTGCTGAATTTCTGGCTAGTGAGCTTGCAATCACAGGACCTTGTTACGCTGTTTCAACAGCGTGCTCAACCAGTGCAAAAACACTGGCAGTTGCTCAGCGGTTAATCAATTCCGGACTGTGTGACGCTGTGCTGGTGGGTGGAGTCGATACTTTGTGCCGGTTGACGTTGTTCGGCTTTAACAGTCTGGAACTGGTTGCAGACCAGCCCTGTCAGCCGATGGATGAAAACCGGAATGGAATTAACATCGGCGAAGCGGCTGGACTTCTGTTGCTGGAAACACCCAGCAGCGACAACGCATCAGCCATGCAATTACTGGCAGTTGGTGAGTCATGCGATGCGCATCACATGAGCGCTCCGCATCCGACTGGCGAAGGCGCGGCGCTGGCCATGCAATCTGCTCTGGATATGGCCGGGTTGACAGCGGCTCAAATTGACTATGTTAATTTGCATGCCACAGCCAGTCGTTTGAACGACTTGTCAGAAGCGCAGGCGATTGATAACGTATTTGGTTCTGAAGTGCCCTGTAGTGGAATGAAGGGCTTGCTTGGACATACTTTGGGCGCATGCGGCGCTGTCGAAGTGATTGCTACTTTGCTTGCTATGGAATATGACATTTTACCAGGAACCTGTGGTTTGCAGACACTTGACCCCCAGTTTCATATCAATGTGTTGGCCGAGCCGCGCCCGGGGACAAACATCGACTATGCAATGTCCAATGCGTTTGGTTTTGGTGGAAATAATGCCAGTGTACTACTGGCTCAATCACAGCAGCATCTGGGAAGCTAACAGGTATGATGAGTTCAATGGCGATTCAAAGCGTATCGGTTTGCAGTCCTGAACACGGCCTCGCTAATCAACTGGGAATCACAATCAATCCTTTGGATATCTCATGTATTCCGGCTTCGATTCGACGTCGTAGCAGTTTGCCAACCAGACTGGCAATCAGTGCGGCCATGACAGCATGTGAGCAGGCCGGTATTAAAGCATCTGAAACCCCGAGTCTGTTTGCCAGTGTTGGCGGTGAGATGTTGATTACAGATCAATTGTGTCTTGAGCTAACCAAACCTGTTGTGCATATATCGCCGACTCAGTTTCATAATTCTGTACACAACACAGCGGCTGCATACTGGAGCATTATTACAGGTTGCCAGCAGGCCAGCACAGCAATGGCAGCGGGAGATCATACCATTGCAATGGTGATAATAGAGGCGTGGAGCTGGTTGGTTACCAATGGCGGAAAATTGTTACTGGTCTGCTATGAAGAATCATGGCCAGATTATATCGACCCCGGAAACGGATACCATTCAATCGGATATGCTATGGTACTGAGCGCTGAAAGCGATGATAAAACAATTGCTCATTGTTCTTGTCCATATGTATCAGATCAACCACTGCAAATTACTTCAGGATTGAAAAAGCTGATTATGTGCGACCCTCTACTGGCGTTAACACATCTGTTTCAGGCGATAGCAAAACCAGGTGATGTAAAGGTGGCGCCACTCAGCCTAGATTCCCGCTATTGGGCGGTCGATGTACAGGTTGCATCGTCGCATATCAGTGCCAGATAACGTGATGCATTTTAGCGCTACTGACTACGATGTTATGGTTGTCGGAGGAGGACCTGCAGGATCAACTGCGGCAACGATTCTGGCTCAACATGGTCATCGTGTGGCAATGTTTGAGAAAGACACTCACCCGCGTTTCCATATTGGTGAATCAATGCTGCCTTTTAGTGAGCCTGTGTTACAGAGACTGGGTGTCGATTGGAGTCAATACGGTATTGCCAAGGGTGGAGCTGAGTTTATTGATGAGAATACTGATAAACGGATGTATTTTCAGCTCAGCGATCAGCGCCAGGCTTATCAAATCGAACGCGCGGCATTTGATGCCGCATTATTCGATAATGCCAGAAAACATGGGGTTAAAACTTATCAGAACACAACAATAACTTCGGTTGATATGACCGTGACCGGTGTACAAGCGCTTGCTGGTGATGTTGAGTATTACGCTCGATATCTGATTGATGCAACAGGGCGAAATGCGTTAATGGCACGTCGAAACCGGAGTCTGAAACGTATCGAGAACCTGGGTAAATTTGCCTTGTATACACATTTCAGTCATGTTAACAGTCCTGTATCGATCAACTTCTTTAAAAACGGAAATATTATTGTTCCGATTGTTGATATTGGATGGATCTGGATTATTCCATTAGCAGGACAGAAAGTCAGCGTCGGTTTGGTGGTGAGTAAACGCGGTCTTGAAGGGGAGTCCACCACAGCGCTTTTTCAAAACTATCTTCAACAGTCAGCTTATTTAACGCAGTTACTGGATGGTGCTAGCCAGGACTGGCCGATTCGCAGTGAGGCTAATTTCAGTTATATTAACCAGCAGCGCTACGGTATGCGTTATGTGTGTTGTGGTGATGCTGCCGGGTTTCTTGATCCAGTATTCTCATCCGGCGTTTTTTTGGCGCTGACAGGAGGAGAGCGTGTCGCTGATCGCGTGCATCAGGGTTTGATTGATAATCGGGAAGCTGAAGCTGACCTGCACAGCGTTGATGATACTGATTACGATCTGGGATTTTCAACCATGCAGGTGTTTATCGAGCGTTTTTATCATACCGACCTGATTCATAATGTCTTTTTCGAAGCAGAAAGGGATGATCGTATTCAGCGCGATATCAGTGCGCTGCTTGCAGGTGATATGTGGAGTGGAAAGAATCTCTGGCAACAAGGTTTGTTGAGAGGTCGGTATCGTCGTCAATCGCGTGTTATAGATACGAAACCAGTTGATTAAATCCTGCCAATGGAAATGTATTCATTCGCTGCTTGCTCTTGTAAATGACTGAAATGAAGGTAGCAAAGTTTGACACCAGTTGCGGGTTGCTCAATCCGGTTTCTTTTGCTGGAAAGACATCTGTTAAGCATAGACATGAGTACTGTTGACATACCGCAACGCTGCGATGTATTAATCATCGGCGGCGGGCCGGCCGGTTCTTCAGCTGCAGCATTACTGGCACGAGCCGGTATTGAAACCGTTCTGCTTGAAAAAGTACAACATCCGAGACCACAAGTCGGTGAAAGCCTGATTCCACATTTCTGGAAATATGCTGATCGTACTGGCGTGAGTGAAAAAATTAACCAGCAAGGTTTTGTGACTAAAGCCGGGGGAATTACAGTCTGGGATGGTGATATTCATCGCATCTCGTTTGCAGAATTTGGTTTTGAGCGACCTGCATTGCATGTTGAGCGCGATATTTTTGATGAAGTCTTGCTTCGGCACGCTCAATCTTGCGGCGCGCAGGTTTTTGAGTCGGTGGTGGTGAAACAGGTTGATTTGAGCCATGAATACCCAACCGTTGATTGTCTGGACAGACGTGATCCGCAGTCACCACTCAGACACAGCATACAGTGTCGTTATGTGGTTGATGCCAGCGGCTTTCATACACTATTGGCTAATCAGTTACACAACAAGCAAGATGCTGATGCACAGCGCCGGTTTATGTCGTTATGGGGTTATTTTAATGATGCGCGCTATTTGGCTGCTGATGGGGGTAGTCATGCAGCAGATCAAGTGAATGTGATTAAGCCGGTTACGTTCGTATCATCGTTTAATGAAGGCTGGGTCTGGCATATTCCGTTGCGCAAAACCACAAGTGTCGGGTTGGTGCTGGATACAGATAAAGCCAAAGGTATGGACTATCAACAACGTGAGCAGTTTTTTCTATCCACATGCGCAACAGTTCCGTATCTGAATCAATTGATCCGTTCAGACCAATATGTTGCCAACTCGCTATTTGCCCGACCCGATTACTCATATTACGTCACACCTGTTTGTGGTGAAAACTACTATTGTATTGGTGACTCAGGTGGTTTTGTCGACCCCATCTTCTCACACGGTGTACTCAACGCGTTCTATACAAGCGCACTGGCGGTTGCAGCCATCAGGGAATCACTCAAACATAGGTCTCAACGTCAACGATACGCACAAATCTGCGAAAACAGAATCCGCCAGTTCTATAGTTTTTCGCGTGCATTATCATTGGGAGATTTTAACGAAAACGGAGCCGATTTCAAATTGATCCAAAGCTTTATGCGATCAGTTCCAAAACATGAGCTGGAGTTAATGCTGGCAGCATCGCATATTACTCACCGTGACAGTAATTTTCGCAAGCTGATGGAATCTGCAGGACTGTCTGGGCGTGTCAAAGACAAAGCACGCCTGCTAGAGGGGTTGACTGTTTAGTGTCATGTACTCTATTGGTTTTGCGCCGATCTTCTTAAACAACTGGATCAACATGATCCATTGTTACAACTTCGAGGGGATAGCTCAGTAATACCGGACGGACCATATATGACATCTTCTGTGTTGTTTAAAATCCTGGAAAAAAATGTGGACTTCTGATCGATCAATCAGGAGTGCTTGGGTGCGCGTCCAGCCTGAACCAAGCAAAACATTTACTTTGACCCAGTCAACTTGACGTTTATCGGTGATTTCGCGATGCAGGACTTTTAAATCGACAAGTACCTGAAGTCATCACTCATGTGATTGTTATATTTTTAATCAAGTGATTATGTAAACCACGTAATGTGTGTTCTTGATCACGATAAGTACACTTTAGTAGTCATGGGTTGATATAAGCCTGTTTTTTGAGGTCAGTAAAAGTCATTTCCTGATTCAACTTGCCTGATTCATAGAGGTATTGTGGAACATAGCCGCTCAGCAATATTTTCCATGAAAAATTCAAATGTTCTGGATTGACTCGACTGTGTATCCAAATGATGCTTGTACAATTGGAAAAAATGGTATTATAAAACTCGGGTTTTCTATGCAACTTATT
>DRLZ01000378.1 GCA_011322755.1 Crenotrichaceae bacterium | reverse complement strand
ACTTATAGCTGGTGCCTCAGCTTTACATAGAAAATCCACAGTTAGTTCCACCTCACAATCTGTGATAGTTCACAGCTTCACTCGTTTTTCTATTATTATTCAGACATACGTTATCCCTTAACTCACCCGGGATAATCAGCGCATATTGCGCGCATCATCCAATCCAGAAAGTCTCTACGCAATCACACCCCGAAATCTTTCAATTCACTTGCTCCTGCCATACTCCAAAAGATTATAGCAATGATGCTTATCGCAATAACCATGCCTTTTCCCGCTTTATTATTATTTAATTACAAATTTCATATCAATTATGTGACCCGCTGCTCATCACACTGAAGCTTTACTGAGACCCTGTAGATTATATCCAGTTTTATTCTAAAGTATATTTGTACATCTCTTATCAGTTGTTCTGTGAATCCAGCATAATGGGCTGTTTGCAGACCACTCAACTGAAGTACATCTCATTCACAAAAGCGAGACCCCGAAAATGATAGTCAGCAATATCGAAATTATCCCTGGAAAGAAAATAGCAGAACATTTAGGCATGGTTCAAGGCAATACTGTCAGAGCAAAACATGCAGGCCGGGATTTTATGGCCAGCCTGAAAAACATTTTTGGTGGAGAACTGAAAGGTTATACAGAGTTGCTACAAGACGCTCGCGAAGAAGCAACCAAGCGAATGCTGATGCAAGCAGAAGAGATTGGAGCCAATGCTGTAATCAACGTTCGCTATTCAACATCTTCAATTACCCAGGGCGCTGCCGAGTTATTCGCTTACGGTACAGCCGTTATTCTAAAATAACCAGGGAGCAATGATGTACGATTTGATTGCATTCTTTGTATTGCTGCTGGCTGGTTATTTTTTTGGAAAACGAGCTGAGACCAAACACTTTAAATCGATCATACAGCGTGAAAAAAAATACCGGAGATTACTCTGCTTCAGCGAACGTCTGCCCCAGGCTCAAACCAAACCTGTAAAAGTTGCACTGGTTGGTGGAAATGTTGTGATTGCAAATGATTACTTTAAACAGGTTGGCGCTCGATTACGTAATTTTTTCGGGGGCAGAATGACTTCCTATGAATCATTAATCGAACGCGCTCGTCGTGAGGCTATCTTAAGAATGAAGGAAGATGCCAGCAAACTCGGCGCATCATCAGTTATTAATGTCAAAATTGAAACAGCTTCGATTTCTAAAGGAGGGCGCGGACAAATCGGCTCAGTTGAAGCGTATGCATACGGCACTGCAATCATTAATCTGAGATAAACTTTAGTGCGATACACAAATCCAGTTATCCCTGAAGGCATTAATGTTTCAGAAGAGCATCCTTTAAAAGAGTTTGCCAGCCTGGCAATTGGCATAACACTGCTAGTGGTTGTTGGTGTAACAGCCTTATCATGGACAGCAGGCTATTTTTCTCGCTTCATTCCTTTTGAACTCGAACAAAAAATGGTTGGCCAATTGCCAGCTGAAATGCTGACGCATGATGATGCGAACAATCAACAAATCGAGACTTATCTCCAAACACTTGCCAATCAACTGGCAACACACCAGGGTCTGGATGAACACATGCCTGTCACCGTACACTACGTCGAGGATGAAACTGTCAATGCGGGAGCAACACTTGGTGGACACATCATTATGTTTAAGGGGTTGCTGGAAAAATTACCTCATGAAAATGCCCTGGCGATGGTGATGGCGCATGAGATTGCACACATCAAACATCGAGATCCGATTCTTGCACTGGGTCGCGGGATTACAGTTGCGCTTGCTTTGGCAAGTATTGCTGGTGCAAGTGACAGCGGTCTGCTTGACGGTGTGATTAACCAGACCGGCATGCTGACATTATTAACCTTTAATCGCGACCAGGAACAGCAAGCTGACCTAGAAGCTCTGCAAACGCTTGAAAGTTACTATGGTCACACCAGAGGCGCAGCTGCTTTATTTGAAACGCTAAAGCTGGAGGAAGAAGACAGTTTTCATCAACCAGAATTCCTAAGCTCACACCCACTTACTAACAAACGTATCGACACAACATTTGAATACACCGCAACGCATGGTAACAAAATAAATCAGAAGCTCTCTCAACTTCCTGACTTTATTAAAAACCTTGCTAATCAAATGGACAGTTCAGACAATAAGACGGCACAGGAACAATAAGAGTTATTGACAGAATCTTAGTTATTTAGAACGCAACACATTCTCCGCTAATTCGGCAAGAGATTCTATTCCATCCTGCTCGCCAAAACTCAAACGTAATTCAGATAATTGCTGCTTGATTTGATCGACACGCGCTTTATCATCCAGAATATTGCTAACCTCATCAACAAGATTTCTCATATTGACCTGATCCTGGATGAGTTCGGGCACGATACTTTGACCTGCGAGAATATTTGGCAATCCGATAAAAGGAATACGCACCAAGCGCTTGGCAAACCAGTACGTAAGTGGCGCAACCTTGTAAACGATTACCATTGGCATTGAAAGCAAGGCAAGCTCCAGCGTTGCTGTTCCGGATGCACTGATTGCAATATCACAACACTGCAGTAAATTATAATCACCTGCCTTACATTGATTAATTGTTGCGCAACAATCCTCTCGATATCTGTCAAACACTTGCTCATCAATATTGCTCGCCTTAGGCAAAACAAACTGTGCTTGTGGATATCTTTCTCTCAGCAAATCAGCAGCTTTCAACATCACCGGAAACAATCGCCTGATTTCATTGTGCCGGCTACCAGG
>DRLZ01000377.1 GCA_011322755.1 Crenotrichaceae bacterium | reverse complement strand
GATAAACTGTATGAGACGATTGGAGGCTAGTGATTTTAATAGCCTAATGTCTACGAAAATGAGCATGTCTGGTGGATGTGATCGTGGTTGGTCGCTATTTCGAGAGGATTAACCTATATGTCTTTGTCTGCATCAACTGCAGACTATGGATGTAAGCAATCGCATATTTTTTGAAAACGTCTTCGAATGATGTGCTGATGAGAGTAGATATAGACTGAATAAAAGATAACCAAGCCACCGACACCAGTCGGTGGTTAATCTTGGGTTTTCTGAGCGTACCTTTACCTTGGATGCTATCAAGTGACTGTAATTTCATATGAAATTACAGTCACTCATTAAAAACACCTCGTCTAACTAAACGGTTATTCTTGATATTTGATTTGAAGGACAGGCGCTTTAGATCGTTTTCCTTCATAAGAATATGCGTCACGCTTCCCGCTGCCTGAAATAATCAGTACGATAGCGTTATTGCTGGACCAGCCTGGACGATCAACAATTTCCTGAATAATCTGACTCAGATCAGGAGTTTTTTGATCAGAGCCTGCGTTGCCAGCTCTACCCCATGCGGCAGGAGACCATGATACGGCTGTCGCTGTTCTTGATCTTGAAGAGATATTTTTTCGGTTATCTCTATTGAACCTCGCAGCATTGTCAGACTTTTCTCCCTCAATCGTGAGTGACGTGGTTCCTGAGCGGGTTGTTTTGCTTGTAAACTGGATTGATGCACTGATAATTGTTGCTGCATTAGGGATATTCAATCCTTTGAAACGTAGTCCTATTGTTTGATTGCTACCCGATTTAACTAGATCAATGTCTTTACTTCCAACGATTACCTGACCACTCTTTCTTTCTTCTGCATCGTCTTTCCCTGTGGAAATAACTGCCTGAACAGTAGAAATGGCATTGCCACTTTGAGGAGGAGTAGGAGTAGGAGTAGGAGGAACTACTACAGTATCAGGTCCAGTATCACATAAGCCTGCTGATGCAACAATGGAATCCAGATAGACTTCCAGGTTAGTATAGCCGGCTGAGCTTAGGTTCGTCTGGTTACGATCACTTGCATTATCTGGATCAAGTCCATTTTGTAGTTCCCAATCGTCCGGCATGCCGTCTCTATCAGAGTCGATAGGCGCTGTTCCTCTGGCAAGCGAGATGAGTCCACCGACATCAGAAGGGCTATCAATGATGCGACCAGAACGATTTTTTACTTCTTTGATAACCCTGCGATCAAGGCTGTCACGAATCAAAGATGCCCCGGCATTTTGAAGAACACTCTGATATGCAGTATTTGCAGAAGCAATTTTATCCCCTTTGAGTGGAAAAGGTAGTCTGCTGTTTAAACGCTCCTTATTTTTAAAGCGATCAAACGCACTATCTCCAACTAGTCTGCCATCATGTTTACTATCCAGGTCAGAATCAATAAAATTTCCGGAATAGAAGATGGTGAAAGCCCCATTATTCCTTTTGCCTTTGCGCATTGCCTGATCAAGATGCCGAACTTTGACACTGGGCCCGACGACGATATAGTTATTGATATAGTTCAGTTGTACATTGGAGACGTTGTTGTGGCCAGGACGTTTTCCCCAGTCATAGATAACATTGTTAATAAACTCAGCGCCCATCCATGCGGGTGGCCTGCCGTCCAGTAGAGGACTGCGATTGTTGTGGTGTGCCAGGAGGTTTCGGTAAAAAGTGTACCCGCCAACACCTCTAGCCAGCGCTGACTTTGTTGTTTCACCGATAGCAAGGATGCCCTTACTATGTGGTCCCTCAGGGTGTAGAGAGTCATCTAAACTGTCTGCAATGATAGAGTGCTGAAGAGTGATGTTTTCTGACTTCTGGATATCGACTGTTTCATCTAACGCCCAGGAAGCAGAAAGATGATCCATAATGACATGGTTCGCACCACTGACAAAAATAGCATCGGCACCATTACCATGTAAACCTCGATTACCATTACCACCGCCTTTTGGATTGATGACATTGAAAGGCCCCACTCGAAAGCGCATGTAGCGAACGATAATGTTTGAGCTACCGGTGATACCGAGAGGGTATCCACTGACTGTGATTCCGCCGCCGGGTGCAGTTTGGCCAGCAATTGTTATTCTGTCATTTTTAATCTTTAACCAGTTTTTCAGCTTGATATTACCACCGATGTCGAAAACGATAGTCCTTGGGCCTCTGGCTGAGGTTAAACCATGTCGTAGTGTCCCTGCAGACCCATCATCTGAAAGTTTGGTGACGTGATAGACATCACCACCGCGACCACCTGTAGCTGAAGCACCAAACCCCTCTGCACAGGCAAAAGCCTTGAGCTTGTTTGCTGCAAATGATGAAGTTGTACTCGCTCCTAACAGAATGCAAGCAAACACCATGCTGCAGAAAAACATTGAGAAGTTCTTGAAAATCTGGCTACAAGTTCGTAGTCCAGACGATTTTAACAAACGATAAAACGGCAATACATCTGATCCTCTCGTAAATGAATCTGAATGATCAGAGTCATTACAATATATTTTGTGAAAATTAATCATAATATTTCATGCTTCCTTTATATTAATTTATTTAGATGTCTAGTAGTAGGAAATACTGATCAGACGAAATAACTGTTGATTATCTGATTCAGCATGAGTATAAATGTTGACTATATAATCTTTATATTCAGTATTTAAAACAATTTTTCGTCTGAACTCAAGGCATTCGCCATCTATCTTGAGAATCAATTACTCAATTGGTTATATAGTGGTGTTTCAGTGTCAATACACTGTGTAAGTATCTGTGCAGAGTCTTTGTCGATATGTCTCATCCGGTGTGAATGGGCTTGTTACTGGTAAACATGATCCCTAGCACAGAAAATCAACTCTCATGCATCTCAGTGCGCCCTGATAGTGCCTGTGTTTCAGGATTGAGTGATCAAAATCACTACCAGCAAAACTGACCTGTGAATAACGACTGTTCTTGTTGACAGAGTATTCGTGTCAGTTTGAGATTTTATAAGATTGATTACAGGCTTGAATAACTCACGACAGAAAATGGTGTGCTATCTCCCTCCTTAGAATAGCGTTACTGCTATCGTGATAAGTGAATGGTTCTCAGGAAGTAACAAAAATCAAGTATAGAGACCAATTGTTTAGTTACAAACAATCTTACAGGCTACACGATTAATACTTCATGGTTATGAGAGCAGAAAATATGCCAAACCATATTAATCAATGACATAACTGAGTAGCAGGTGATGATATCGGGAATGAAATTAATTAACTGTCACTATTACACGACACTGAATCGTCTGTTAAATCATAACTCCTTGTTCTGAAACGTTATCATCTGTTGCCTTTTCACGACATGTGGTGTTTCTTGGCATTCTAACAAGCTGATTTATAGAAATTTAACTCGTTTCTAGATATAGACGTGTTAACAAGGCTACAATAGCAGGCAAGTCTTCAGTGGGGTTATTTCTGAGATGGTATGATGTGCTTGAGCTGTTCTGAACTATGTGGGTGGCAGGATAGTTGATTTGCCAATGATAATGGGAATTTCTAACAACAGCTGTGAACTATTGAACTATTCTTTCACAAGCCAGGTGGGACGCAGAACTTGTAAGTATAAATGGCATGTTTGAGGACTTTGAGTACAGTCCAGCGCAGTCATTGGGGTCTATTACAGTTTTTGGAATTCCTCAAGGTTTGGACTTGTTTCTAATGGTCGTCTGGATTAGGGCTATCAACTCTATGACACGATAACGTTAAGATAGACAGCCTGTGAGATTGCCATATCTTTAGCGGGCAGTATTTAAAACCGGGAAAAAGCGACTTCTGTTCGTGAATAAACAACCCCGTTTGTCTTCAACGAGGTTGTTTATTTGTTAAGAGAGGGTAATTATCTGGCTATTTATTGAATCTAACCAATTTGAGTTGTGGTTCCCAGTGCACTGGCAACGTCATTAAACAAGTCAATTTCAGCCTGGCTGATGCGCGTGCCACCAATACCTAGAAACCCGCCTTCTTTGGCCGCTTTAGCAACGTTTTCAGCGATGGACATCGACCATTCCTTGTATTCATCAGCCTCTTGGGGTTGGGCCTTCTCCGTGAGGATTTTGGAGACTTTCTGGCAATCCTGAAGCAAGAGTTCTCTCATTTTTTCGTGAGAGTTAATACCCAGTTCTTTCATGCGTTCAATGGCTTTATCTCTATTTTGCTTGGCTTGTGCGACTGCTTCCTTGCGATCTTCAAGATTCGGTAATATTGCTTGAATTAACTGGTTATCTGGATATTGTTTAATTCCAGCCATTACTGATTTTGCGCTGCTAAACATTTCTTTTACAGTACCGAGCCCGCTGCCTTCGGCAAAAGCCATCGCTGAGCCGATTAATGATGGTGTTGTGCTGAGTAAAAATATCTCTTCTTCTGTAAACCGATCTGATATAGACATATTGCCTCCTAATCACGTGCAGAATAGACGCTGTCAAAGCAGGGTTCAGTGTGACATTCTGATTGTTAAATTGCAAATATAATCTGGTAAAGCAACACGTTACATTTTGACACAATATATTCAGAATACTTTCAGGGGATGATGTCTAGAATAGGTGCCGATGTCACCCTTGAGCCCGGTTCGGGTTCAAGCTTTACCTTATAAACTTACTGGTCAAATATTAGTGGGTTTTGGCCAGTTAACCGAGGGTAAAGACTTAGCCAATACATGTCTGCACATTGTATTGGCTTTTTTTTAATCAGACTTGTGCTGAGTAATATGGTTTTTTTTGAGTAAAAAGCTGATGACATCATCAAGTGGTATTTCCTTGTTCTCTGAGTCACTGCGTCCACGATATTCCACAATTTGATTGTCCAGACCGCGATCACCTAAAACCACTCGGTGTGGAATGCCGATTAGTTCCATATCAGCAAACATAAATCCTGCACGGACTTTGCGATCGTCAAATAATACATTAAGGCCTGCATCCTGCATTTGTGAATACAGCTTTTCGGCTGCTTTGCGTAATCGCTCGGATTTATGCATATTCATGGGTAATAATGCAATACTGAAAGGCGCAATACTTTGTGGCCAGATAATGCCATTTTTATCATGATTCTGTTCAATTGCGGCAGCGACAATTCGGGTGATACCAATTCCGTAACAACCCATCATCATGGTTTGTGATTGTCCAGCTTCATTCTGTACAACCGCATGCATTGCTTCGCTGTATTTTGTACCGAGCTGAAAAATATGCCCGACTTCAATACCGCGTGCAATAGTCAGTGTACCTTTGCCATCAGGGCTGGGATCACCCTCTACAACAGTACGCAAGTCGACAACTTCAGGTATCGCGATATCGCGCTGCCAGTTTACTCCGGTGTAATGCTTGTCGTCCTGATTTGCTCCACAAACAAAGTTGTTTAATTCTGCAGCGCTACGATCAGCAATCACAGTGATTTCAAGCCCAATTGGCCCGACTGAACCCGGGGCGCAACCAGCACTATTCATCACTTCTTCATCTGATGCCAGGGTAAGCGGTATGGAAATCTGATCCAGCTTTTCTGCTTTTACAGTATTCAGGGTATGGTCGCCACGTAGTAACAAGGCGACAATGCTGTTATCAACACCTTTTACCAGCAGCGTTTTCAAGCACTGCGTTGCTGGAATATTCAAAAAATCGCTGACTTCTTCGATGCTGTGAATTCCTGGAGTATCCACAACTTCCATTGTTTCCAAGTGATCCGGCTCGGGACTGGATACAGCCACAGCTTCAGCCATTTCGATATTGGCTGCATAATCACTGTTGGTTGAAAACGCAATGGCATCTTCACCAGAATCAGCCAACACATGAAATTCGTGAGAAACATTTCCTCCGATTGCCCCTGAATCAGCCACAACTGCACGGAATTCCAGTCCGATACGCTGAAAAATTCGTGAATAAGCCTGATACATCACATCATACGTTTTTTGCATACAATCACTGCTGATATGGAATGAGTAGGCATCTTTCATAATAAATTCACGCGAGCGCATCACGCCAAAGCGAGGGCGAATTTCATCGCGAAACTTGGTTTGAATTTGATAGTAATTGACGGGTAGTTGTTTGTAACTTCTCAGTTCGTTGCGTGCCAGCTCGGTAATAATTTCTTCATGAGTCGGGCCAAGACAGAATTCACGCTGATGCCGATCCTGCAAGCGAGCCAGTTCCGGACCATAGAGTTCCCAGCGACCTGATTCTTGCCATAATTCCGCAGGCTGAACAACCGGCATCAAAACTTCCAGTGCACCAGCATGATTCATTTCTTCACGGACGATGGTTTCAACTTTTTGCAATACTTTCACCCCTAAAGGCAGCCAGCTGTACAGGCCGGCAGCAAGTTTGCGAATCAGGCCGGCACGTATCATCAGCTGATGGCTAATAATTTCAGCATCTGCCGGAGTCTCTTTTACTGTATTGAGTGGGAATTCACTGGTTCTCATCTGGTATTAATCTCAACTGTCATTGTCGAAGGAATCCCGTTATTCTATCGGGAGTTACTCATTTACGCAGCACTATCGTGGATTATTTTCTTCAATCAGTTTTTGCAGCTTACAAGTTACTTGTCGAATTCGATGCAGATGTCTGGTTTATTATCTGGACTTCGCTCAAAATTACCTTAACAGCCATTGTGGTGAGTTCGTCTTTCGCGATTCCGCTCGGTATCTGGCTCGCCTTGCATCAGTTTCCTGGCAAACGCTTGTTGCATAATACATTGAACGCATTAATGGCCGTTCCAACAGTGATGATTGGCTTGATACTCTATGGTTTATTCAGTCGGCAAGGAGCTCTCGGTTGGTTAGGACTGCTCTACACGCCAGCGGCTATTGTCGCTGGTCAAATTGTGCTGGTTTTACCCATTTTACTCAGTGTTACCCTGTCTGCTGTAGAGTCAGGCGATGGTCAGCTGATACCCACTCTTAAATCGCTTGGCGCAACAACTATGCAGCAAGTTCGCTTGATCATTCAGGAGCTTAATTTGCTCATCGTGGCTGGCATTGTGCTGGCATTCAGTCGGGCAATCGGGGAGGTTGGTGCTGCAATGATGCTGGGCGGTAATATTGCTGGACTGACCCGAACCATGACGACTGCAATCGCGCTAGAAACAGGGAAAGGCGAGTTTGAACGAGGTTTGGCGTTAGGGATGATGTTGTTGCTGATCGCTTTTTTGCTGAACGGGGTATTGCAATGGCTGCAAAACAGGCAACGATAATAGATGTCTATCAGCTCACTCAAGTACGATTCATCTATCGTCATCAGCTTGTTATCAATATTGATCGACTGAAAATCCCAGCTCAGGCCTGTACTGTTGTTTTAGGTGAAAATGGAGCAGGCAAGACAACGCTGCTTTCACTGCTTGGCTTTACCCTGATGCCATCTTCAGGAACCATTTTTTACAAGGGTGATATCGCACGCAAGCATAACAACTTACTACTCAGGCAGCGCATTTCAGCTGTTCACCAGCGTCCTTATTTATTCAGAGGAACAGTTCTGGATAATGTGATACTTCCGCTCAAGCTTCGGGGAGTACCTGTTACTGAAGCCAGAGAAGTGGGTATGCAGAAGTTGCAAGAAGTCGGATTGCTCAAGCTGTCAGGACGTTTGGCGAAAACATTATCCGGCGGCGAGGCGCAGAGAACAGCATTAGCCCGATGTCTGGTGACAAAACCGGAAGTTTTGCTGCTGGATGAGCCATTTTCCCATCTTGATCGCCAATCGGTTGATTTAATAGACGTTGTCATTCGCGATTTTGTCAGGCGCGGTGGTGCTGTGATATTCAGTACACACGATTATCGACACTGGCCTGATCTCGCTGATTTTGTGATCACATTGGAAAATGGGCGGCTTGCTGAAAACGACTCGGTCAGCACATAGCATTTGATTCCTCTTGTTGATTCATTTTTTTCGCCTGTTTTCTGGTTCCTCAATCGGAATCCACTGTTTTTCGTGCGTCTTGTTCCTGTACGTTTGCCTGGATGGACTAGAATTAAGGGGAATTCGACTGTAAGCAGGATAACAGATGGACTTTTTTACCCGACAACTCCATGCGAAAAGAAAAACCAGGATGCTGGTTATCTATCTGGTGATTGCGGTGCTTTGTATTATTGGGTCGATCAATGCACTCGTGTATTGTTATGTGCATTTTATTCAACACCAAACTTATTCTCTCAGCGAATGGATTGTTCAACCTAAATCGCTGGCAATTGCACTGATGACTGTTTTGACCATTACCATTATTAGCTTTGTGCAGTGGTTAATATTAGGTGAAGGCGGGGATGCATTGGCTTTGCGTATGGGGGCGACTCTAGTACAACTGGATACTTCAGATCGACGCGAGCGACAGTTATTGAATGTTGTTGAAGAAATGGCAATTGCCTCGGGGATTGCCATGCCAAATGTGTATGTTATGAGTCAGGAACGTGGTATTAACGCATTTGTAGCCGGACTCAACCAGTCTGATGCAATTTTGGTTGTGACCGATGGTGCAATCCGTGAGCTCAACCGGCAAGAACTGCAAGGCGTCATTGGTCACGAATTCAGTCATATCTTTAATTCAGATATGCGTATTAATCTGCAACTCATTAGTTTGCTGGCGGGAATATTATTTCTCAGCGAGGCAGGGCGTTTTATACTCAGTTCATTGAATGACGACAACGATGATTCGGGTTACAGACACGAAGGTTCGGGTAGCCCGTTAGTATTTTTACTACCAATGGGGGTGATTTTATTTGCCGTTGGTTCGGTCGGTTTGTTTTTTGCGCGCTTGATTAAATCATCAATTTCACGACAGCGCGAGTATCTGGCAGATGCTGCCGCAGTTCAATACACACGGGATAATCAGGGATTGGCGAGTGCGCTATACAAGATCAGTGAGCTGAGCGAAGGTTCAAGCTTACATACTGTGTATGCAGAAGAAGCCAGTCATATGTGTTTTAGTGAACCGGTCTCCATGTTCTCAGGTAGTTTAAGTCGTTTGTTATCGACTCATCCATCTGTAGAGCAACGTATTAAAGCCATTTGTCCGGGTTGGACTCCAGGTAACATACCCAGGATGATCAAATTATCCAATCGTCAGGCAAGACTTCATTCCGCAACAGTTCCTGAGTCTGTGATGGCCTTGTCAGAGCAGAATCAAAATCATCATCGTTTCACAAACACCATTGGTCAGCCAACTTCACGACATGTGCAGGAAGCACAGCAAATAATCGAGGGGATTCCTGATCGTTTAAAAATCGATGCGAAAACTGCAGATGCAAAACGACATTCCATGCAGCTTCTGTTTGCCTTGCTGTTAGCGGATAACAATCAGCCAGTTCAACAAGCGTTAGTGAGAATCTCGCAGCATTATGGTCAGGCATTTAGCCAGCAGATTGCTGGCTTGACTGCTCAGGTGCAGCAGCAACCGCGAAAACAACGCCTGGCAATATTTGATCTGGCGATCCCTGCCCTCAGGCAAATGAATCGTACCCAGCGCAAAACATTCTTTGAAGTCTTGCGAACCATCATTTCCCTTGACCATACGGTCAGTCGTTTTGAATACACACTCTACTGGTTATTAAAAAAACACATGTATGGGTCTATTCATCGCCAACCGCAATCAATACATCGTTTGAAAGATGTACAGAATCAGGTGGCCATTGTTACCGCAATGATGATTGAAGCATCCGGAAAAGATGAATCGTCACGTCGCAAATTATTCAAAACAATCATGACAACTCTGGGTTTGCCCCAGATGTTAATGCCGATCGCTGAGTTTGATGCAAGCATCATACATCAGTCTGTCATGGAACTCGCGCAACTCAGTCCGATACCAAAACAATCATTGCTTTGTGCGCTTGAGGACTGCGTAACTGAAGACAATAAGATTGAACCCGAGGAAGCTGAATTATTGCGCACAATAGCAGCATTGATGGATTGTCCGCTTCCACCAATATTAATGCAAGGAGTAAAGGATGCATAAGTTTAGAATGTCTTCTCTGGTACGTGTCTATTTATAAAGAACCTGGCAGACAGTTATCAAACTCAGTTATTGTCTTATACTTGATATGAAATTTAAAAAAACTGAATGTAACAATGCCTGGTCAACAGGTGTACTTATTCAGTATTAATCCTTGGCTTATTTGGCAGTAAAGAGAGAGCGTTTGATCTAAAATGTACCGAAATGTCCTGAAAAAAACACTTCATAACAATAAGGTTTCTCATGTGTTTGTGCCAAAAGCAGCAATGTCTTCTACTGAAGACGAGGCTTTTACTTTTGCTATGAATAAGCGTAGGTCTGGTGTGATTTCCACAAAATCGGCAACTCAACAGGATCAAAACAAAATTGCAGAAGAAGCAGCTATACTTCTAAATCAGATCGCGACCGCTGATAATTTACACGATGTTGATTCAGCATCAGTCAATCGTCGAAAAGCAATACGGTATACCTTTGAGGGCATTGAATTTAGTCTTAAATTAAGGGGATTAACCGGGCGATGGGTTCGAATACCAATAAAAGTAGTTAATATCAGTGGTCGAGGAGCATTGGTTGAATGTAACAAACAGCTTAGATTGCGACCAAAAGTCGTGTTGAAATTTCAGTATTCAGCCAGAAAAAGTTTTAATTTATCTGCAAAAATCACTAGAAAAGAGGATGAAAATCTCTATAGCCTAGCCTTTGAAAAGCGGTATCATGGGCTTATCGATGTCTTGATGAGTATTGCTGATTCTTACGATATCGCATGGTGAGATTGACATTAAATTTGAATTGCGCTCTTTGGCTTTTTGCTTGCTCTCGTTCAGTTATTATTGTTCCCGGTTTTTTTAAATTTGTGTAACTGTTTAAATTCAATTGCATATTTTTTTAAATACGTTCTTAATCGGTGACTGTCATTCTGCGTGCTGTGATTTTTGCGACTAATATTGAATAACAATCTCCCTGCTTCTGCCATGTTGTTACATTGCTGGCAAATCTTGATGACATGTTGCAGTTGGATTTTCTCAAATAAATCGATTTGATTTGCTGCGGTTTCCCCTAATACATTGATTAACAGCTGGTTGTTGGGATCGATTGCTGACTGTTGATATCCTTGCCAATCATTGCTTAAACGTTCGATCTCTGTGTCTACTATCGATTCTGTAATTCTTCCTCCGCTGGACAGGGTTGCCATACGTGTAATACTGGAACTGAGATCACGAAAATTTGCTTTCCATGATGCTGTGTCGGAATGAGCAAAAGTGAGATACTTTTGTTTTGCTACTTTGTTAAAACTGACTTTATATCCTGCGCGTTGTGTGAAATTCTCCAGTTCGTGAGTAATATTTGGTTCAAGGTCTTCTATCCGTTCTTTGAGTGACGGTAATGGATAATGCCAGAGATTGATTCTTGCCAGCAAGTCCTCTCGAAATTCTCCGCTTATTACCCTTTCAAATAAATTACGGTTGGTGCCTGCGATAAGTTGAAAATCACTTGATGTTTCCGTATCAGATCCGAAAGGAGTGAATGCTTTATCTTCAATGGCGCGCAGCAACATGGCTTGTTCATCCAGACCCAGCTCTCCGAGTTCATCGAGAAACAGTAAGCCATTGTGGGCTTCTTTTAAAAATCCAGGTCTATCCTTCAGGGCGCCGGTATAAGCGCCTTTGATATGTCCGAATAGTGCTGACATGGCATTGTCACCACGTAAAGTGGCGCAGTTGACTTCAACCAGTTGTCCGTTAATTTGCCCACGTTGCTTTTTGAGATGATAAATTCGTTTGGCGAGACGTGACTTGCCGACACCAGTCGGGCCGGTTAGTAATATGGGCGCTGTTGATTGTATGGAGACATGCTCAAGCTGAGAAATGAGCTGGTTAAATCGTGGATTTCGAGTTTCGATGCCGCTTTTTAGATAGCTAATTGCATCACGGGATTCGCGTTCAAAGCGCGATGCGATCAAATCGTATCGAGATAAATCCAGATCAATAATTTGATATTTTCCTTTAAGTCTGTCCTGTTCCGGGGTCTCTCTGTCGGGTGGGGAAGTTTGTAACAATTTCCCGGGAATATAATTGGCCTCTGTGAGCAGATACAAACAAATTTGTATGACATGGGTGCCGGTTGTGATATGAACCAGGTATTCATTGTCTTCCGGGTCAAAAGGGTAACTGTTGGCGAAATCCAGTAACTGTGAGTAGACCTGCTCAAAGTCCCAGGGATTGTCATAGTCCACTATGTACGAGCTGACCTGGGTTCGTGGTGAGACAGAGTGAATATCGTTGATTGTGATATCAGCCAGCTCAGTTTCACTGGAATGATGTATAAGTATGAATTTATCAATCGGTAAATCATCTTGCAGCAAGATTGAAAGATTTGGACGCCAGCGTTTCCAGCGACGTTTTCCTAAGCCTTGATGATCGAGTCTTGCTCCCAGAATACTGATAACTGTTCTATCCATACAGATAATTATATATCTAAATAAATAGGTTATGCTAGAGCAGGGGTTTGTCGTATTCCTGGTTATAAGCCATGCTAAAAATATATTCCACCACAATATCAATGGGTAAGGATCAAGTTTACTCCCTGAATTATAATCCTGGCACAGTGTTTGCTTTTTAACTACTGACAGATTAAGACATATTCAAAATCACATAGAAGAGAAGGCATCTGATAGTCGTCTTGCACAATCAGCTATCGGTGGACGGAAAGGTAAAAACCGATGTGTATTGAATGCATAAAGGGTTTAATTGCCTGAAAGCACAGCAAGGTGGGTTGTACAGCTGAATTTATAGACGTTTTCCAGAAATATTGATCAGGATAAAACAATGAACACAGGGTATGAAGTTATTCACCAGAAAGGATTTTCGCCAATCAAATCATGGACCAAAGGTGTCTCTTTTGATGAAAAATCCAGACAACAGTTAATGAACATTGCGCGTATGCCTTTTATTCATCAATGGGTTGCAGCCATGCCTGATGTCCATCTCGGTAAAGGTGCAACCATTGGTAGTGTCATACCGACCACAGGGGCAATTATTCCAGCTGCCGTTGGTGTGGATATTGGATGCGGAATGATCGCAGTTAAAACAAGTCTTACTGCAAAGCAATTACCTGATTCATTAGTGAAAGTACGCAGTGCGATAGAAAAAGCTGTTCCGCATGGTCGAACAATGAATCGTAGACGGCGTGATAGTGGAAGCTGGGGTGAGTTGCCGGATGATGTTGAACGCGCGTGGAAGCCATTGGATGATGGATTTCAAAAATTGATTGAAAAACATCCTTTTCTTGAAAAAACCAATCACATTCATCATCTAGGAACACTGGGTACAGGTAACCATTTTATCGAGATTTGTATTGATGAAACAGACGCTGTCTGGGTGATGTTGCACAGTGGTTCGCGAGGCGTAGGAAATCGTATTGGTACACATTTTATCCAGGAAGCAAAAAAGGACATGGAGCGCTATTTCATCCAGTTACCCGATCGTGATCTGGCATATCTGGCTGAGGGTTCAGCGCATTTCGTGGATTATACGTATGCGGTGAGTTGGGCTCAGGATTTTGCACGGGTTAATCGGGAAGTCATGATGTCCCGCGTATTGAAAGCCATGCAAGATGTGTTAAAAACTGTGTTTGCAACTGACCTGGAAGCGGTGAACTGCCACCACAACTATATCAGTCGCGAGCATCACTATGGTGAAAATGTCTGGGTGACAAGAAAAGGCGCAGTACGCGCTCGCAAAGGTGATATGGGGATTATCCCTGGTAGCATGGGTGCGAAATCATTCATCGTACGAGGACTTGGCAATGAAGAAAGTTTTTGTAGTTGTAGCCATGGTGCAGGACGCGTGATGTCGCGCACCCAGGCAAAAAAGGAAGTTTCGTTACAAGAGCATATTAAAGCCACAAAAGGCGTTGAATGTCGCAAGGATTCCAGTGTTATTGACGAAACACCTGCGGCATACAAACCAATCGAAAAAGTCATGGCTGCACAAGCTGATCTGGTTGAAATAGTGCATACATTAAAACAAGTTGTGTGCGTAAAAGGATAGATTCAAGCAAACGCAAACGAGTTCGATGGCTGTCGTGGTGGCTGGAGAGTTTTATTGGCAATCACGACCTTGTATATTTGTAAGGCGTTTCAGCGTCAGATTATCGTTGCCAAGAGAGCCAAACTCGAAACTGGTCTGGATGGTGTTGCAGTCGATGACCGTAAAGGTCATCGTTCCGACATCAATTCTGCTCGCTGGAACTGAACGTCCCAGAAAAACCGGACCTTGCAGACGTTGCATGGTGAGTGTAATACGGGATGCGTTGTCGGCAAGAAAATCATTGCCGACCAGCCACAGTGGTTGACCTGTTTGGTCGTAAGTAAACCAGGTCACAAAAATGAATCGACCTTGAGCATTGTCGCCAACGGTAATAATAATGCCCTGATCGAGCAATCCATCTGTGACATAACTGCCTGATAAACTGCCATCGATTGGAATGCTAGTTGTTGTATTCTGAGTTTTTGGTGGGCCATCGCTAAGGAGGAAGACGCCATCTGATGCTGCCAGATAAACATTGCCTTTCTGGTCTTCACCGAAAGTGAACATTCCATTCCCGCTGTCACGCAGGATTTCAACGTCCCAGTTGTTCTGGTTTTTCTTGAGTGACCAGATGCGTCCTGTGCAAAAATCACCGTACAGGTAACGCCCTGCGAGCTCAGGATAATCTGTGCCACGATAGACTTGTCCGCCAGTAATTGAGCAGCCTTGAGAATGATCGTATGCGGCGATTGGCGGGATAAGGTTGTTGCTATTACAATCAGCTGATAGAAAGCACTGGTTTGCTTCCATAATATTCCAGCCATAGTTTTCACCGCCAGTGCTATTCGATGGCTGGAAATTGACTTCTTCGAAATTATTTTGCCCAACATCAGCGATGAATAAATCGCCTGTTACGCTATCGAATGACATTCGCCAGGGGTTACGCAGCCCTGTCGCCCATATTTCAGAGCGGATGCCGGAATGATTGACAAATGGATTGTCTGCAGGAATGACAAAACCTGATGTGGGACTCTCTACATCCAGCCGAATCAGTTTTCCGAGCAGTGTTTGCGGGTTTTGCGCGTTGCCTAGTGGATCACCAGCGTTACCGCCGTCACCAAGGCCAAGATAGAGCATCCCATCAGGGCCAAATTCAATGCGTCCGCCGTTATGGTTAGCAAACGGTTGATTAATAACCAGTAATATCTCTTCGCTGTGTGGATCAACAGTTTCACCGCGAGCAATGAATCGAGATAGCACGGTATTCCCGTCGCGATTCGTGTAATACAGGTAAACCCGGCTATTCGCAGTAAAGTTAGGGGAGAAATCAAGGCTAAGCAGTCCTTGTTCTCCTCCAGAAACGATTTGCCTCGAAATATCGACAAATGGTGTTGGTTGTAAGTTGGCATTTTCAAGAATACGTACAACACCTGATTGTTGCAGCAAGAACAAACGGTTGCTGTTATCTCCAGCGTGTTTGATGTCGACTACGCTCTCCAGGTCTGTAACCCGGGTTAATTGTAGATCAACAGCTGCAACAGGATTTAACCAGAAAGTAGCCAGTAGCAGCAGGACTTTATGGTACTTCAAAATCAATAAAGGCGAGCTAGATTACCTGGCTTTCTATCACAATGATGTTGGAATTGCTTGCTGCTGACATCGATACAACAGTTGCTCCCTGAGTTGCGTTGGCAGAACCTGTCTTCATGTCTTCAGAAAAGCATGCTGTGAGTAAAAGAGCGCTTGCAATGATTAGCAATAATTTCATCTTAATATCCTTAGTTTAGTGTGTTATAG
>DRLZ01000376.1 GCA_011322755.1 Crenotrichaceae bacterium | reverse complement strand
GTGCGTCAGCAGCTGACATCATAAATTACGCAGTGTATGTGATACACTGCGTAATTGCAAAATAGTAATTGAATTTGCTCACAATCGCACTGAATGGAGTGTTATTGCGTCACGGCTAAGCTGATTCTAGTGACTTGCAGGCTGAGATAAACCATGTTTTTTTGTAACTATTCAGCTTACCCACTCTTTTGCCCAGTAGCTGCGTTGAAAGTGCTCATTTACACATGTAAACTCCGCGCTTTCGCCTTCTCTAGCGCAAAACAGTGGGCAATATGAGCAGTTACGTTTTTTTAATCTTCACGACACCCAGTATTAAAATTATCAGCAGGTTTCAGGGTCTTGCTTCCTGTAGCACTCTAAAGGAAAGGTTTCGTATCCGTTACCTTTGTGAACATTCTCTGTTTGCACCGCATGGAAATGAAGTATGAGTACATAAATAGCAATTCACCTGAAAATCGTGAAACACTGCAAATCGTTCAATCTACCCTAATAGTGTTGTATATTATCGCTTACATGACATTGATTTTACGTATACAGTTCAGTTTTGCACAATCACAATACATTGATTGGGCTTTACATTTTCTACTACAATTAGATACCGGTAAAACAGCTTAATTGTATCAATTGATATGTAAATTTTGGTATGCTATTGCAGTCTATATTGAATGCACGAGAACTGCCATGCAGTTAGGAACTCTGGAACAAACAATTCTAATGCAAACCCGGACGCATCACTCTCCCAATCGGAAAACAGCATGAAAACAATCATCCCAACCATTGCAGCCGTTATTGTGCTGGGAATTTTTATATTCATCCAGTGGGCAAGCCTGGAGCCTGATGTGTTTGATGTAACAGAAGAAGCAGTGAGTCACTCAGGCATTGACAATATCAAACAACTACCCGAAGGTTATATTTACACTTCAACGCTGGCCCGCATAGGCGAAACATTGATTAACATGAATGGTGATAAAAACGGCGGTTATATCACCAACGACCCTATATTTAGCGTTCTTATGGATAATATGCCATCATGGGAAGCTGGTGCATTACTTGTGCTTCGGGATGCTGTGTCTGCGCTAAGAAATCATTTGGCTCGTTCCCAATCACAATCAAAAGAAAATCATAATCTGTCCAAGGCGGAACCTTATTTTTATTTTGAAACAGATTCCTGGATTATTCCACCGACAGAAGGCGAATATGGAAAAGGTGTTGATGAACTTCATCAATACCTGGCCGATTTAGCGGATAAAACCAACAACGATGCCAATTTTTTTGCACGTGCTGACAATCTGGGGCAATACTTGCAAGTTGTTGAAAAAAGAATGGGAGACCTCTCTCATCGACTCAGCCTGAGTGCTGTTCAGGAAGCAGATTTAAGAAAAGATGCTGGTTTCGCAGATGCTGGTTCTACAGAAAGAGTGTTACCAGTAAAAACACCGTGGATGGATGTTGACAATATATTTCACGAAGCACGTGGGGCAACCTGGGCATTTTTGCATATTTTTAAAGCCATGCGAATTGACTTTGAAGATACCCTGGAAGCCAAGGGAGCCATGGAAACTGTCGATCAGATTATCGATGAACTTGAAAACGCCCAGGCGGATACCTGGAGTCCTGTGGTATTAAACGGTGGCGGGTTTGGAATTTGGGCGAATTACTCTCTGACAATGGCCAATTATGTTGCACACGCAAACGCAAACACCATTGACTTGCGTGAACTGTTAATCAAAGGCTAATCGTAACCAGCAATCCCCGCCCCACTGCTTATGCGTTTTGTTTTGTACAAGCGCCTGAGTAAACAACACGACCTTTGTGTATCGTGGTCATGACCTTGCCTTTCATGGATTCACCCCGGAAAGGTGTGTTATCACCCTGGCTCAACCAGTTTCGATGATTGACTACCCATTCCACTTCAGGATTAAACACGCAGACATCGGCTTCGGCTCCAGGACTCAGCGATCCGAGCTGAGTGCCAATGATAGCCGCAGGATCACTTGTTAGCCGCGCAATTGCATCATTGATGGACAAAACTCCATCAGCCACTAATCTTAAAGTCAGCGGCAACAGTGTTTCCAGGCTTGAAATGCCAGGTGAGGTCGCGTCAAATACATCGAATTTGACAGCCTCCTCATGGGGTTGATGATCGGAGCAGATTGCTGAAATCACACCTTTTTGAACAGCAGTTCTTAATGCGCTTCTATCCTTCTCCGTTCTAAATGGCGGGATGACATACCCCATTGTGTTGTAGCCATCGACTGCGCTTTCAGTCAAATGGAGTTGATGTGCGGCGACATCTGCAGTAATTGGTACACCATCATATTGTGCACGGGAAATCATTTGTACAGAACGAGAGCAACTGATCTGACTAAAATGCACGTGAACACCAATTTGTTGTGTTAGCGCAATGATTTGTGCGACAGCAACTGTCTCTGCCGTTTCCGGAATTCCTTGCAACCCTAAACGCGTACTGATGCTACCTTCGTGCATTACGCCATCCATGCTTAACCATGGATCATTGGGTCGTACCATCACAACCAGATGAAAACTAGCCGCATATTCCAGCGCCCGTTTTAACACCAAAAGGTTGCTGATCGGCTTTAAGGCATTGCTGACAACATGACAACCTGCGGCTTT
>DRLZ01000375.1 GCA_011322755.1 Crenotrichaceae bacterium | reverse complement strand
TATTTTGGTTATTGTAAAAAAGAAGTGAAAACACATATCAGCTACTCGGCCAATTTGTTTGGTATTGCTGAAGAAGAACATTCCGGCGGTGCACTTGCATTCAGGCGCAGAAATCATGGTGATGAATATGGAGCAGGTAGTCCGACACGGGAATCAGGGTTCTATTTTGACAAGATGGTGGAACAGTTTGGTGATTTGATGGATGTGCATCCTGAAGGTTATGCAATCGACAAACAGTATCCGGAAATTGTTTATGTGCCTCAAATTCTACGTATGAATTTAAATGAGCAAGCCATCACCTGGACTAAAAACAGGGTAACCCACAGTATTCGCCTGCAACCAGGGAAAATCTATATTCAGCCGAATGGTTACAAAATAGAAATGCAGAAACATCCCGGGGCACCTTCCTGGCGTCTTGTTGGTACTGATTCAGAAGGTACATTTTGTCATAAACCAAGCACAGTTTCAGGCGGTGGAAAATCCGAGATATCAAAATCACTTGAGGATGCGGTTTTATACAATCCTCTTTTTGTTAACAACTTGAATGAAGATCTGGATCAAGTTCAGGCGATTTTTGATAAAGACTATACGGATCGTTTTTTACCGGGATATGAAGATGAAGATCATGATCCTACCCGCCCGGTACTTAGTTCAGAACGCAGTCTGGGATCGGTTATTAAATTATTGACAGTCTCATCCAGTCATACCCAGGAATATAAAGACTGGTTGCAATCAATCCCGTCATATATTCTGGCTCTGGTGTTTTTTATTAAGCGCTTTTACCGTCGGGAATGGGGAAAGCAATGGCGAAAACATTTAACAGTCGATATAGTTGATGGTGCACCCGGACATGAACTAAAACTGTGGGATAGAAAAGTTGTTGCGTCCTATCTACGCATAGGCTTTGATCAACAGGGAGACTGGAGAGTATTCAAGGTACGTCAGGACTTCATGGCTGCAGAAAAAATCCAGATGGAGGATGATATCAGCGCATCAGTGGTTGTGCCTGCTCGCTGGATACATGGCAGTTGCGCTTGCGATGAAGACAGTGACAGTTTGAAACTGGTATCAAATTGTGAATATCGGTTGTTTCAGCGTCCGGATGATGCGGTGATTCCGGGTTATGATACTGAAACTGAACATAATATGGCGATGCCTGACAATTTTCTTGCCAATTATGAACCACTCAGTGGTGAAAGATTGGCCAGCATTGTTGAGGATGTGCTGACTTTTTCCAAATTCAGTACTCCCATGCATGAATTATTAAGTGATGCGTATCGTCAGCAAGACGGTTTTGTTGCATCATCAGCGCATCCACGTATTGTGAATGGAGAACCTTCTAAAAACCCACGTTATCTGGAAACACGACCAGACTTGATTAATCCAGTGCGAAAATATATTGCTGAAATCGGTATTCGCTTGCATCGGAAAATTGATCTGCACAAGCCAGTCTGTCACCCGGTTAATGCTGTATTGACAGGACGCAGGAATAATCCAGCTGAACCAGGCATACGCCCGCTTGCTGTTTATAATCCTATACACTATCAAGAGCTTCCGGAATTGTTCATGGACTTTATTTGTTCCTTGACAGGCAAGTCACCATCGACCACAGGTGCAGGTAGCGAAGGTGCGTTGACCAAAGGACCTTTCAATGCATTACGTGCGACAGTTGACTTAAATAATGCTCTAGTTTCTTATATTTTGACTGGCTATGCCGGGTTTTCAAGTGCGGCAGGATTTATCGGTCCTGATACTCGTGTTAATCATGATATTAGTCTTTTAATTCCGGAAATATGGACTCGCTTGAGCGTGAGTGAGCGCCAGCCAGACTATCTGATTAGTCAGGGTTACCTGGAAAAGGTTGAAGATTTTCAGCACAATGGAGAAGCGGTGCTTGCCAGCCGGCTCGGATACCGTATCACCGAGCAGTTTGTTCACGATTTTATGGGCAAAATATTCGATAATCCAATGGTGGTTTTTACCAGAGAAATTCTCAAGCCAGAAATACAGGATCTCGATATGTTTGTCGATGGCGTGAACAACATTACCGAAACGCAACAACGTGTTGCCCTACAGTATTTTGATGATTGTAGTATTGAGGATGCTTGCCCTCCGTTACATGCTTTGTTGCACATCATGGCGTATGGTCAGTATCAGGGAAAAGATGTGCATGATCAAGAGATACGCGAGTTGTTTAGCCGTGATCATATGCTCAATTCCAGCTGGTATGCTGAACGCTTGGGGCATAAGCAACAGATCGATAAGCGTTTGTGGAAACGCCATGTGGAAAATCTACAATCGTTTGTTCAGCAAACCAGCCGGATTGATGATCCTGAATACGATCAAATCAGGTCGCGACTTGCTCATGCAAAACAAAAACATGAGCAAGTACAAGCTGCAGACTATATTGATTTTCTGAAGGGTACGTTAGGTGCGGATCCGCTCTAATCAAGCGTGATGTGTTGTTGCCTTGTGATGTATATCATCATTTAGACAGTTGATGTGTCGTTGTATCGAAGACACTGCAATCGACTGTTTCGCGGTTTGTCTAATTGTCAAAGGTTCTTAATTCTTCTCTTTTATCAAGGCTGAGTATTCATGTCGATATCAATCACAACTGTTGAACAAATTATCCGTGAGGCAGGTGATCTTGCTATGGCCAAGTTTAATAATCTTGCCAGTCTCAGGGTGAGCAAAAAAAGTCCGCGCGACTTTGTTACCGAGACCGATATAGCAGTTGAAGCACTTTTGAAAAAACAGTTGACAGATCAGTATCCCGAATACGGGTTTTGGGGTGAAGAAAGCGGTAAAACCGAGAATCAAACCAAGCGCTGGGTTGTTGATCCCATTGATGGGACACATTCTTTTTCCAGGGGTCAGTATTTCTGGGGAATCAGTGTTGCGCTTGAAATCAACCAGCAAATCGTTTTCGGCGCAGTCTATGCGCCTGCTCTGGATGATTATTACTGTGCTGAAAAAGGCAAAGGTGCATGGAAAAATGGTCGACCAATCCAGGTATCAACAGAACACCAGCTCGCTGATGCGATGATTTCTACCGGTTTTGCGTGTCTTAGAAATTATCTGGAAGACAATAATCTAAAGCGTTTTTGCAGAATCGCTGAGCAAACCACGGGTCAACGACGCTTTGGGTCGGCTGCTCTGGATTTATGTTTAGTAGCGGATGGACAGGTCGATGCATTCTGGGAGCAGGAGTTGAATTTATACGATGTTGCTGCTGGTGCGGTGATTGCGCAAGAGGCTGGCGCAACAGTGACTGATTTTCAAGGTAATCAAGGGATATTTCCTAAGCAGATATTGGCAACGAACGGAATAATATTCGAGCAATTATTACCGTTCATGTGATCCATACCAGTCAAGTCGTTTATAAAAACAGTGAAATTTTCAGCAGACCATATCTATGCACTCGATTTTGATGGCGTTATCTGTGATAGTGCAGTTGAAACCGGTATTACAGGCTGGAAGGCCGCAACACATGTCTGGAATGAGATGACAGGTGTGTTGCCTGATCAGGTGTTGCTGGATGCTTTTCGTCGTGTTCGTCCGGC
>DRLZ01000374.1 GCA_011322755.1 Crenotrichaceae bacterium | reverse complement strand
TAGAATAGTGTATCTGTTAGCGTCTATTATGATCATAGCTCAGCTTCAGAACAGAGAGTCTATAACTGCTAACTCAAATTAAACCAAACCAAAAATCAACCAGTCAATGGTGGTTGTGGATTCTGGTGTGTCCCTCTTTATTGTGTAAATTGAACATTATTCCGATCAAAATATATTAAAATAAGAGTGGTTAATTTGTTATGCCTTACTGTGTGATATAAATGAGACATGAGAACAGACTCGTGTTCAGAAATACTTGTCCTTGTTGGTCATAAAACCGTAGCCCGAGCAATACTATTGTTTGGAATGAGAGAATAAAAAGTAATTGAATAACAGAAATATACTGTGATATCCGAACTACTATCACTGTAATCGTGTGTACACGTGAGAGCCTGTAAATAATTTTGTGTAACTACCCATTAAAGATATCGCATTGCCCTCACTCCAGTTATAATCTTGCCTCTTTCACTAGATTCCAAACATCATCAGGGTAACTCTTTTATGCGGCTTGATACTGCCCGGCGCTTGCTACAAATCTATCGAATATTAGTTGCACACGGTCTTGATGAATATATTCCGGATCATTCCTTTTTCCGTCCGCTGAGAGCTGTTTCTTCCATTACCCCGAAACGCTGGTCTGGTATCAAAACCGGCACACGCGGACAACGCATTCGACTGGCACTGGAGGAACTGGGGCCGATCTTCGTCAAGTTTGGGCAGACGCTTTCGACCCGGCGTGACCTGCTGCCTGAAGATATTGCTGATGAACTGGCTCAATTGCAAGACAATGTGCCTGCTTTCGACAGCCAGCTTGCTCAGCAAATGATTGAGGAGGCTTTGGGCGCACCTGTCGACAAGCTATTTACCAGTTTTGATACACAAGCGCTGGCGGCTGCTTCCATTGCCCAGGTTCATACAGCTGTGTTGCCTAATGGTGAAGAGGTTGTTGTTAAAATCCTCAGGCCTGATGTGGACAAACTGATTCGCAAGGATCTGGATGTGATGTTTGCTTTTGCTGGAATTGTTGATCGCTATCTCAGCGAAGCGCATCGTTTACGCCCTATCGAGATTGTCGAGGAATTTGAAAAAACCATTATTGATGAACTGGATCTGGTTCGCGAAGCAGCGAATGCTGCGCTGTTGCGACGCAATTTTGAAAATTCGGAAATTCTCTATGTTCCAAAAGTCTACTGGGATTTAACCCGCAGCAATGTCTTGGTACTTGAACGCATTCATGGCACTCCGGTTGGTGATACCCAACAATTACGCGAACAGCATATTGATTTTAAAAGGCTCGCCGAGCGTGGCGTAGAGATTTTCTTCACCCAGGTGTTGCGTGATAATTTCTTTCATGCCGACATGCATCCTGGCAATATTTTTGTAACGCCACAATCCAGTTATATTGCTGTAGACTTCGGTATCGTCGGTACATTAACAGAACAGGATCAACACTATCTCGCCTCCAATCTATTGGCATTTTTTAATCGCGACTATCGCAAAGTTGCTGAACTGCATGTTGAATCGGGATGGGTACCTGCCGATACCCGCGTTGATGAAATGGAATCGGCAATCCGCAGTGTTTGCGAGCCAATATTTGGAAAACCGCTCAGTGAAATCTCCTACGGACAGTTATTGATTCGATTGTTTCAAGCCGCCAGACGCTTTGAGGCAACTGTACAACCGCAATTAATTCTGTTCCAGAAAACATTGCTGAATATCGAAGGACTGGGACGCGAGCTCTATCCACAACTGGATTTATGGCAAACCGCAAAACCGTTTATTGAAACCTGGATAAAAGAGCAAGTCAGCATCAAAGCGACTGCAAAAAAAGCGGGTCAGCAGTTACCTGAATTACTCACCCAAATCCCGGAAGTACCGGAACTTGCATTCAAAATGTTAAACAATGCAGCATCGGGTAACATCCAGGTTACCTTGTCACCACGGCAATTAAAAAGCCACCAGGAACAAACGCAGCATAGCCACTTGAAACTGCACAGAACGATTACAGGCGCTGCCTGCTTGATCAGCGGCAGCATTCTAATGGCAACGATTCCAAACGTTTTCGCACTGCTGCTTGGCCTGTTCGGGTTTGCTTTGCTGCTGCATTCAGGGATACGTTAAATACACAATGAAAACACTCTCCGAAAGTCTGAAATATACACCTGTTCAGCCCGGCTTTGGTACCAGTGGTGTCCGTGCGCTGGTTGATGATTTAACCGATCTTGAAGTCTATTGTCTGACCTTGGGAACATTACGTTACTTCGAAAAGAAACAGCTGATCACCAACCAGCACAATCTCAGCAAAGACTTGATTCAAATTCCGCTTGCCTGTGATTTGCGTCCATCATCTCCACGCATTACTTGTGCATCAATCAAAGCAATACAAGATTGTGGCTATAGCGCTGAATATTTGGGACAGATACCCACCCCCGCATTAACCTGTTATGCGATGCATAAACAGCTTGCCAGTTTTATGATAACAGGCAGTCATATCCCTTTGGATCGGAATGGTCAGAAAGCCAATCGCTTTGACGGTGAAGTGATGAAAAGCGATGAGCAGGGTATTGTAGCCGAAGTGAATACAACCCGCGAGACGATTTTGAGTGGTTTCGCCAAAGAATCTGTTTTTGACGCGTATGGCATGCTCAAGCCTGATCACAACCAGCCATTACCACCACCATCCAGCGCAGCTGAAGAGTATTACCGACAACGTTATGCTGATGTGTTTCCTGAAGATTCCCTGAGTGGACTTCGGATTGTATTTTTCGAGTACAGCGCTGTCGGCCGTGATTGTTTGCCGTTGATTCTGCGTAATGCCGGGGCCGAGGTCATCTGTATGGGACGCAGTGATGAATTTTTTCCGATTGATACTGAGGCTATTTCTGATCAGCATTTACATGATCTCGCCAAAATCGTGCAGCAAGCTCGCGATCAATACGGCAAAATTGATGCACTGGTATCAACTGATGGTGACAGTGACCGCCCGCTGGTACTTGGTGTGACTGAATCGACTGAGGCAGCTACAGCTGAAACATCAGCGTCTTTAGTCCATGTGCGGTTTATTCCGGGCGACATACTTGGATTAATGGTCTCCGACTATCTTGGTGTCGACAGCATTTCTGTACCCATTAGCTCCAGCCCGGCCATTCAGGAATTTTTTCTCGACAACAAGATACCTGTGAGTTTGACCCGAATCGGATCACCCCATGTGATTGCATCCATGCAAAAATCCAGAAATTCAGGCTATCAGCGTATTGCGGCATGGGAAGCCAACGGTGGATTCCTGACAGGCTCGGAATTATCGGTGAATGCCGGTCAGCTCAGCGCCTTGCCGACCCGCGATGCGATGTTACCCATTATCTGCGTGTTACATGCTTGCGTTCAAAACAAACAATCACTTGCTGAAATGGTCGATGACTTGCCTGCCTGGTATGGGAAAGCTGGCTTGCTGGATGATTTTCCCCGGCAAGCCAGCTCAACCATACTCGAAGCGTTAACACCATCTGACCCAGAAGTCACAACAATTCAATTTGATTCTGATCAAGTGATTTTATGCGACAACAACAATAAAATCATTGTCCAGTATCCTGTTAACTGCTCACAAGCAGCACAATTGCTGCGTTCAAAACAGTTGCTGGAGTCTGTTTTTTGCAGACAACATGGATTTGGCGAACTGCTTAAAATCAATTATCTTGATGGTATTCGCTGTTATTTCGACAATGATGATATCGCCCATATTCGCCCCTCTGGCAATGCTCCGCAACTACGAATCTATGCTTGCGCGAGAACCCGCAAACGCGTTGATGAAATTGTTGCGCTTGGTATTGAGGAGCCAGCTGGATTATTAACACAACTGGCAGAACGCACGAAACAGCACACCCAGTGAAACAACAGGCGTTGTTTTGTTATTGATCACAATCAATGTTCATGCAGTTCTCCAGCAGCTCAGCCAGTTTATGTTGCCCTAGCGCTCTTGCATGATGTTGATTGCGCTCAGGAATGAGCTTGCTGTCAGGATGATCTGCAATGGCTTTTTCCAGGCTGGATTCTCTTAACAAATGCAGCATTGGATAAGGTGAACGGTTGGTGTAATTCGCTGGATCATCCTTGTCAGCATCTGCAAACTGATAGTGTGGATGAAAACTGGCGAGCTGGTATATCCCTTCGTAACCTTGTACGACCAGCAAGTCTTCTGCCAATTCCAGTAACCCAAGATAGTCCTCAAATTCAGCAAAGCCTTGAGGATAAACAAGCAGAGTTGTCTCGATTGTTTGTGTTTCATCAAGCTTTTGGCATTCAGCAATCAATGCCTGCAGGCAAGCCTCCAGTTGTTGCGACGCAACCACATGATAGCGAATGGTTTGTGCATCAAATACCTGCGATGCGAATGGACAGAAGTGCTCGCCGATGACCACTGTTTTTACCCATTTTCGGGTTTGTGCAATCACAAGATCTGTGGATAATGCTGAATCACTCATCGTAGTCAGCCAGTGCTTGTGT
>DRLZ01000373.1 GCA_011322755.1 Crenotrichaceae bacterium | reverse complement strand
ATTTAGAACAATTTGATCATACTTGCCCAGAGCAGCTTTAATCAAATAGCTGCGATAACAAATACCTGATTAAAGGATAATCTGCACGAGCCGTAATCATCTCTACAGAAGGTTTTATCCCAAAGATCAGATATGCGTTTTCTTCATCAATTAATACTGGCCTTGATTGGCACTTGCCTGCTGCTAAAGATCGGCACCGCAGCTGAAAAAGAGGCACCCCAGTTCATTGAGGGCACCGTTCGCGTCTCTGCGGAAGAAATTGTTGAATTAGTTGAGATGCACGACGATCTTGTGCTTATCAATTCCCGCAATAACACTGAGAAAAAAGCGCCTTATATAGAAGGCTCCGTCAACTTATCGCCAAAGGATACTTACAGCGCCTCTCTAGCAAGATTCATTCATGACAAAACCACACCTGTGGTTTTCTACTGCAAGGACATCAGTCATGACTGCAGCGCAAAAGCGGCAAAAATTGCGGCGGCAGAAGGCTATTTAAACATTTATTGGTTCCGTGGTGGTATCCAGGAATGGCAGAAAAAAGGCTATCCTGTAGTTCAACCTTGATCTAGGAGCTTGTCCGATGGATGCTGTGCAGGCAGCTTTTGCCTGCCGCATCAGTTTAAAGGAAGTATGTTGAAATCGGATGGTGCCAGCCCTTATGTTACACCCATCGCGAACAGGTTTCCCACTAAAGTGTGCGTTCTGCTTGATTTGTAGCACCAACAGTAGGCACTTCAGACGACGCAGGAGCAGTTGTCGAGTAATAACCGCTCTATTGCGAGCAATCCTAAAAGTGTGCGCCAATATTAAAGTTAATGGTGCGCACAGCGCACCCTACCCGGCTGCAGCGCAAAAGCGGCAAAAATTGCAGGGGCAGAAGGCTATTTAAACGTTTATTGGTTCCGTGGCGGTATTCAGGAATGGCAGGAAAAAGGCTATCCAATGGTTCAGCCTTAACCCAAAACGGCTTCCCCCCGAATTAAATCCTCAAAAGTTTCACGCTGTCTAATAACTTGAAATCGATCACCATCCACCATCACCTCAGCCACCCGAGGCCGTGAATTATAATTGGAACTCATGGTAAAACCATAGGCTCCTGCCGAACGCACCGCAAGTAAATCACCGCTTTGCAGTGCTAAATCACGGCCTTTACCAAGAAAGTCGCCCGTTTCACACACTGGCCCAACCACATCATAAGCCTTGTATTCGACATTCTGGGCAGATTTATTGTTCACGGGCACAATATCTTGCCAGGCACTATACAATGAAGGACGAATAAGATCGTTCATCGCCGCATCGACAATCGCAAAATTTTTATGTTGTGTATTTTTTAAATACGTCACTCTCGTGACTAAAATACCCGCGTTTCCGGCAATCGCACGACCCGGTTCGAGATGCAAAGGAATGAGATTATCACCCAGCCGGTTTAACACAGCTGTCGCATAATCCGCCGGTAATGGCGGCCTTTCATCTTGATAGCAAATCCCCAAACCACCACCCAAATCAAGATGCTGTAACACAATCCCGCTTTCATTCAGCTTGCCAACCAGGTCTAGTACCCGATCCAATGCATCAAGAAACGGCGCAACGTCCGTTAGCTGGGAGCCAATATGGCAGGCTACACCAACAATCTTAATGTTTCCCATGCGATCGGCTTGATGATAAATATCTTCCGCAATGTCAATATCAATGCCAAACTTATTTTCTTTTAATCCAGTAGATATGTAAGGGTGCGTTCCAGCATCAACATCAGGGTTGACACGCAAGGCGACAGGCGCTTGCAAATGCATATCAGCAGCAATTTGATCAATTAGCCGCAGCTCCTGAACAGATTCCACATTGAAACACTGAATTTGCTGCGCCAGTGCGTAGCGAATTTCTTCCGCGGATTTTCCGGCGCCGGAAAACACAACCTTTGTCGCATCCCCCCCGGCTTTGAGCACACGCTGTAACTCGCCCTTCGAAACAATATCAAACCCAGAACCCAATCTGGCAAATATATTCAACACAGCCAAATTGGAATTTGCCTTAACCGCATAACAAATGAGGTGTTCATGACCCGCCAGGCTATCATCAAATGCCTTCCAGTGTCGCTCCAGCGTTGCACGTGAATAGATATAACAGGGGGAGCCAACCGCCGCAACAATATCGCTGACCGAAACATCCTCGGCAAATAATGCATTGTTTTTATAGTTAAAATAATCCACGCGCTAATAACTCCCCCAACAGAATTCTCAATTAGCGAATATTATCATTATTGGGATTAATAGAAAAAGGGGAATTTTTATATCCTCATCACGGATAGGTTTCCCTACTAAAGTGTGCGTGCAATTTGGTGGAAAACCTGTTCGCGATGGGTATAATGCCAGGGATACGCTGAACAAGTCTGGCAGATAATCAGTAACGTTCCGCAATCACTTTATTCAGCTTACCTTCAATTTTTTTCTTGTATTGTAAATGCTTAACTATTTCGATGCCCTGCGACGCTTTGCTGGAAAGCAGGGCAGGTGACAATTCCAGATCCGTGATATAAGCGTAGTATTTTTCATTCGAACGTCGCTGTTTTAGTATGTGTTCAGCAACTACGTGAAAGATGTTATTACCGCTTTCCGCTGTACTAAACTCTGCATCGTCACAATAAAACTTGAAAACCGTTTTCCCCTCAACAACTTCTCCGATAACCTGAATACCATAAGAACCGGAAACGAATTTATCATCCAACGCCATTAAATTTGCCTTGTAATGATAATAATCTTTCGTTAATGAATAGACTTCCATATTTTCAATCAAGGCTTCAGAATCAATTTCTGAATCCAGGAGCTGCTCCAACCTGAATCGATTTTTTTCAACAATGGTCTGTATGAAATCAATAAAGTGACGGGCTATGGTTTCAATTTTGTCCAACGGCATTTTTTGATAAAACAAGCCGCCCATTTCATCAAGCAGATAAATCATGGCACTCGTTTTTTTTGTCAGGATAAACAGTTGGATGATATTTTTTTTGTGTCGCGAATAAACAGTTTTTAAGGCATGGCCTTTTAGGGCCAACTCGTCAAATGCCACTGAGCGAAATTTATCGGAAGACTTGGACATATGATCCATCAATGCGGTGCTACCGTCAAATGCCGTAAAACTAAATTTGCTGTCACCGTTTTCAATGCAATAAAGCTTTTTCCCCGCCTCATAGATGTAGTAACATCCCGCTTCTCGGGATACCAGATGACTACGCAATACGGAATGTATCAAATTACGAAAACGCGTTATTAAAACGTGAGATATGTGTGAGCCAAAACAAAGAATATCAGGAACAATTGTTGGAATCTTGTTTTCTTTTTTTGATCCCGCGGCATATTCTGCCAATAAATCGCACACAAACATGGCAATGCCATCT
>DRLZ01000372.1 GCA_011322755.1 Crenotrichaceae bacterium | reverse complement strand
CTTCCAATGCATGATGCGCTGCACTGTGTCCACACACCAGATGTGCTGCACCGCTGCCAACGCCGTATTGATCGGTTGCTTGCCTGAATGCTTTGGTTATCTCCGGGTGATTTGAGAGTCCCAGATAATCATTACTGGAAAAATTAACATAGCACTTGCCATCGGACTCAATCTCAATCCCTTGTGGACTATCCAGAACCTGACGCTGACGATACAAATTTGCGGCTTTAATTAATGCCAGATCTGCTTGCAAATTAAATGGATGATTCACGTCAGTACAAGAAAACAGGTCTGAATAAAACCATTTTTGTCGTTCTATTCAACAGTGCCTGTACGAATTCCCAGGCGGTCGAACAATTGTAGATCCTGATTGGCTTCCGGGTTGTCCGTCGTGAGTAATTTTTCACCATAAAAAACAGAATTAGCTCCGGCAAAAAAGCATAACGCCTGCATCTCATCCGACATGTCAGTTCGTCCTGCTGATAGCCTAACACGCGACTCCGGCATCAAGATTCTGGCAACAGCCAATGTACGTACAAAGTCAAGCGGATCAAGCTGTTTCGACTCAGCCAGCGGGGTGCCTTCCACTTGCACCAGAAGATTAATTGGCACACTTTCAGGATGTTTTGGCAAATTCGCCAGTGTCTGTAATAAGCCAGCACGATCTCTGACATTTTCACCCATACCAAGAATACCGCCACTGCAGACATTCATACCTGCATCACGCACCCGTTGCAATGTATCCAGCCGGTCTTGATAAGTGCGTGTGCTAATCACTTGTGCGTAAAATTCTTCAGATGAATCCAGATTATGATTGTAGTAATCCAGCCCTGCCTGTTTTAGCTGACTGGTCTGCTGATCAGTGAGCATACCAAGTGTCATGCAGGTTTCCATTCCAAGACTTTTGACACCTTCAACCATGTTTACAATCTGTGTCATGTCCCGATCATTTGGCTCACGCCAGGCTGCCCCCATGCAAAAACGGCTGGCTCCCTGTTGCTTGGCTTGCTGAGCTGCTTGCACCACATCACCAACTGACATAAGCTTTTCTGCTTTCAAATCAGTATCGTATCGGGCACTTTGCGGACAATATCCGCAATCTTCCGAACAACCACCTGTTTTAATGCTCAACAAGGTGCTAATCTGCACCTGATTCACGTCGAAATGCTGACGGTGAATGGTATGCGCTTTGAACAGCAAGTCATTAAATGGCAATGCGAAGAGTGCTTCAATCTCAGCCAAAGCCCAATCATGCCTGAGTTGATGCGTAAAAGGAGAAGATAATTCACTGCTCTCCGAATCAGTAATCTGGCGAGTAGAGGCTTGTGTGGTAGACATGGGAAACTCCGAAAATAAGTCGATGGGCAAAAAAACTGATAACTGATGAACAGGATGAAAATTAATCACCTGTTACCAACAGCCCTGATACAATCCAAACAATGGCTGTCTATTATACAGGACTGTGTGTACCCGCCTACTTGTCTATTATGTGGTGATGAAGGTGTTTCACATTCTGATCTCTGTCAGCCATGTAAAACCGCTCTCCCGTATTTTCAAGGTGGATGTAGCCTCTGCTCCGCACTAATGCCTAACGCTATTGAAATAACTGCAGTGTGTGGCGAATGTCAAATCAAACCGCCTGATTTCAATCACACTCATGTCAGTTTTGCGTATCAAGAACCTGTTCGCCACCTGATTCACGGGCTTAAATTTAATTCACGCTTTGTCAATGCACGCTTACTGGCAACGCTGATGGCAGAGCAACTGCGGACTGTTACTGACAAACCCGATTTGCTGATCCCGGTACCTTTACACCCTCAGCGTTATCGAGAACGTGGTTTTAATCAGTCAATCGAACTGACACGTCATTTATCACAACAATTACAAATCCCCAACAACTTGAATAGCTGTCATCGCACCCGCAACAACATCCCTCAAGCGGCTCTGGGTGCTAAGCAACGCCGCAGAAACCTGCATCGCACTTTTTCAGTACAACCACTGACTGAGGTACAATCGATTGCTATCATTGATGATGTCATGACTACTGGCAGTACAGTCCGTGCTATTGCCAAAGCATTCAAACACAGCGGTGTCAATAAGATTCAGGTATGGGTTTGTGCCAGAGCGTAGCGTTCACGATAAAATACTATCGGATAACCGCATACATCAAGAATCAGGAGAGAGTACAGACCTGGACAATCCTGAAGGCGTTATAAAATTCAACCTGGACTATACACAATCGCCACTGCCGGCACCAATCGTCGACCAATGTGGAGACCGGCTATCGACACTCAATGCGTGGAGGTATATTTTTAAACAATTGGAGATGATAGGAGAAGATCCGCACCGCTATAATGGCCTTGGTTTTGGAAATATGAGCATTCGCGTGCAACCAGACCAGAATATCTTTCTGATTACTGGGACGCAAACCGGAAGAATCGATCATCTTCAACATCAGCAGTATAGTCTGGTCACATCAGCAGATACCAGCCACAACAGCATCGTTGCTCAGGGTGAGCTACGTCCTTCCTCAGAGGCGCTCACCCATGCCAGTCTGTATGCCGCCAAACCGTCAGTACAAGCGGTTATTCACATTCATTGCCCGCTGATCTGGCAACAAGCAAAACAACTCAAACTACTTGCAACTGGCCGCAACATTGCGTACGGCACTCCTGAAATGGCGAACGCAGTGATGACACTGGTAGAATCAATACCATACAAGCAAGTCATTTTGTTTTCAATGCCTGGACATCAAGACGGTGTTGTTGCAGCTGGTTCTGAAATCAATGCCATTGCACAAACGATTCTTCACACATTCAAAAATGCATTGAAGCTTAAATGTGGTGAAAATCAATCGTAACACAGACTCCTGGAGGCTCTAAAACATCATTTACCAGCACAAAACAACCTTAATTGTCCGCTTTCGCTGACTTCATTGCGGCTTGTTTCGCAGTTGATGTATCTTCCAGAATCGTTAATAACTTATCTGGCGAAACGTAACCAGGAATTTTCTCTCCTGTTTGAGTCACAATCAGCGGTGTTCCACGTGCTTCAAGCAACTGTCCTAACTCATAGTGTTTTTTGACAGGGTTCTCACAGGTTTGTTTACCCAGATTCATACCATTTTTAGATTTTGTCAATGCATCTTGTCTGTCATCGGCACACCAGACACTTACTGCTTTATCGTATGACTCTGATCCAATACCCGCACGTGGGTAAAACAGATAATTGATAGCAATTCCTTTTTTAATATAATCGTTCACCTGACTATGTAATTTACGACAATATCCACAATCAATATCGGTAAATACAAACACTTCATGCTTGGACATATCCGGTCCAAAGCGGATCATCTGATCATAACCAACATCTTTAATTGATTTGACCCGGGCAGACGCAACTTTTATTTCTGTTAAATCCTGACGTGTTTCAAGATCAATCATCGACCCTTGTATAAAAAACCGACCATCCTCGGAAGTATAAAAAATACGCGGCCCAACCATCACTTCATATAAGCCGGCTATCGGACTTTTTTCGACACTTTGTATCGGGATAGTTTTGAACAAATTAGAAACTCTGGAACGAATCGCAGCTTCATCCGCAAACGAGTTGCCTGCCAGAGCCAAGGCAATGAACAGAGCCAAGCCGTATACTCTCAGGTTTAACCCTGGTATTAATGAGAATGTTTTATACATTTGATAGCCTCTAGCAACATTATATATTTGGATAAAAAATTATTGGGTACTTAACCCTGCGCCTGTTCCTGTCAATTAACCAGACGCTCAAGATCAAGATAAAAGGTTAAACACATGAGCGAGATGAGTAATGCAACTCCAACTTGTTGGGCAAGCATTTGCACCTGTTCAGAAACAGGGTTTCCTTTGATCGCCTCGATCACATAAAATGCAAAGTGACCTCCATCGAGCATTGGAATTGGTAGCAGGTTCAAAATACCCAAACTAATACTCACAATCGCCAGGAATTTAAGAAATTCCGTCACCCCCATACTTGCAGATTTTCCTGCGTACTGGGCAATAGAAATTGGTCCACTAAGATTTTTGACAGGTGCATCACCAATAAGAATTCTGCCCATCATTTTCAATGAAACTACTGAAATATCAACTGTTCTGGCAAATGATGCCTTGATCGCTTCCATAAAGCCAAGCTGATATTCAACACGCATATCTTCATAAAGTGATTCTGGAAATAAAACTGAAACGCCAATACGCCCGATGATGCCAGTTTCAGTCTCCACTTTGACAGGGGTGATAACAATTGGCATCTCCACACCATCACGATCGATCACAAGCTGAATCTCTGTCTCAGGTCGCTGTTTAATATACTCAACCCATTCCTGCCAGCTTTCTATTGCGACTCCATCGGCAGTGAGGATAAGATCATTGTCTTGCAAACCAGCTTGAGCAGCCGGCATGCCTTCCTGAATATCATTTAGAACCGGTAGTATTGGCGGATTCCATGGTCGCAAGCCAAGCACGTCTTGCATCTTTGAAGGGTCGTTCGAGATAGCTTGCGGGATATGTAAATCACGTCGTACAACTGATCCATCGGCTTCACGCACCTCAACTGCAATATCTTCATGATCAAGCATCTCAGTAAACAACTGCGTCATTGATGACGACCATGTTGGGGTACGCGACCCGTCGATTGATAGTATTTCATCCTCAGCACGAAACCCGGCTTCTGCGGCCAACGTTTTCTCAGGCGGTTGACTTACAATTGGACGG
>DRLZ01000371.1 GCA_011322755.1 Crenotrichaceae bacterium | reverse complement strand
TGAAAGCCAGGCTGCGTGAGCAAGCCATAAAAGGCTATCGCGGCTGGGATGATCCTGTTCAATATCCGCAGATCAAGGAAATGATGATCCAGCATGCCTCAGTCTCAACCGGACAGGAGGTGGATGCTGCGAATCTGGCAATGATTTTGTGGTTTTTGCGGCAGCAGACTAACAATCTCTAGATTGTGTCGACAATAAAACCACCCCGAAAAGACACGACAGTCTTTCCGGGATAGATTATTTTTAAGACATCATCAACCCAGTTCACCTTCCAGTGATTCCGGAACCGGATTACTCGGAGGTTGTTGATCATTTGCCTTTTCTGAATCAGTTTTTGGCTTGGCTTTGTAGATATCGACACCACCAATTTTGATCCATTTGATGTGAATCAGATTGGCATTCAATTGAGCGCCAGCCTGACCTTTGTGCTTGCCGCTTTCAAAAACAAACGGCTTTGCTCTTAAACCGCCCAGCACAAACCCAGTCAGGATGCGCTGTTTGGCCTCTGAGTTGGACTTGATTTGACTGAGCAGACGGACGACTTTTTCGCCAGCTGCGATACACTCAAAATACGTGTAATCAGCGTTTTCAACGGATCCTCGAAGTGCGGCGATTGTACAACACCAGAGGTTGTCCTTGTTATTACGTGGAATTTCCCTGATGTTGTTTAAATAACCGAAGCCATCAATTGTTAAATCAAAGTATTTTTCTGACATGTTCTGTCTCCTTCAAATTAAGGGAAACAATACCCGGCAGGGAATGGTTTCCCTGTTGGGTTATGGTGAACATCTCCAATACCGACGAACGCTACTGGTTAAACGAATTTCAAAAGCCCATCCTTGGATAATTTAATACTTCGTTGTTTGATGATTTCACTATGAAAAAATTAAATTTTCTGGTGGTTTCACCCTGAAAAATTCAAAATCTTTATTTGTTGCTGGTCTGATTCCTTTCAAACGGGATTCCTTATAATGATAGTTTGGGTATATCCCAAGATCACTGTAAGTTCTTTTATCAGCAAAGTGGTAAAAGTTATCACCATCTTCGGATATAAGCAGGATGTCATCCTGCTTATAGATTGTTGCAACGTAATAGTTAGCCATTGTTATAACTGACCGTTTTCAGCAAATGAGTAGACATCCTTGCCGACAATAAAATGATCAAGCACATTGACATCAAGCAAACCCAGTGCTTGTTTTAATCGTGCTGTAATCGCAATATCAGCCTTACTTGGCACCACATCTCCAGACGGATGGTTATGTGCCAGAATAACTGCGGCTGCATTGTGATAAATAACCCGTGTCACAACTTCACGCGGATACACTGAAGCCGAATCAATGCTTCCCTGAAACAACTCTTCTTCAGCAATGATGCGGTGTTGGCCATCAAAAAATAGAACATGGAACACTTCATGTTTTTTTCTTGCTAATCGAACCTTGATGTAATTTCCAATTGTCTTCGCTGATACGTGTTGTTGTCCATCAGCAAAGGTCTTGTCAATCACATCACTGGCTGCTTTGAGCACGCAATCAGGCTCGGCGACTGTGTACCGTCCTGATGGCTTTTTAATATAGAGTTGGGACATGTGTTTCTCCTTAAATTCCAGGGAAAACATGCCCAGATCAGGGGATGTTTTCCCTGATGGGTTAAAAAATTCTGCACAGCATAATTAAATGCTGGCCACACAAAAATGCAGATTATGGTGTGGCTAAAAGTGCAACTGAATCACGCAGTTGCCACGGTTAAAACCGGCTAGCTCGAAACGCTCCATTGCGAATCCGTTGTTCCAGCTTCGACACAAACGGCTTGTCCTGTTGTTGTGACGAGGCGTGTTGTGTCTTTAACGGCGGTGTGTTGCTGGATCTTGATCCCGCTGCGGACAGGTCTTTTTTCATCTTTTTCAGTGCCCGTGACTTGATGGCGGATACATACGCTGCGTGTGTGTTTAACTTCAGCGCGATGTCACGGTGTTTGAATCCAAAGAAGTAATAATCAATAATGACTGTCTGTTCTTTCGCTGTTAATTGACTGATGGCGACCTGTAAATCGTGACGCTGGATAAACAACTGATCATTTGAAGGAATGTCCTGATCACACGCGGTCACTGACAACAACGGCTGGTCTTTTTTTGCCTGGTCGTATTGTTTGCGCGTGATTCCCAGCGTTTTACACACGCTGGTCGGCGTTGGTTTGATTCCAGACTGATAGCGCATGGTTTGTTCTGTGCGCAAAATGCGCTTGATTGTCTGGATGCGGGGTTTACTCAAACTTGCATTTGCATACAGCCCATCCAGAATCGCCCCTTTGATTTTGATGGCGGCATAATGGATAAACGGGATCTTTCTTTCAGCTTGATAATCCCGGCAGGCCTTGAGCAAGCCAAGCTGACCATTTTGAACCAGATCAGCTTGCTCAAAGCCTGGGGGAGGGGTCTTGCAGACAGTGTGTGCAATCGACCCAACAACATCGGCGTATTGTGTCACGGCGTTTGCTGGATCGATGGCGTATGTTGATGTGTGCATGTGCTGATTATTTCCTCACCTCACCGGAATCAACGAACCGCCAACGCCTATTCGGTGAAAGATATCGCAACTGGTGTCATCCTGATAATCCAGATGAAAGACCGAAACCACATTCTCTTTGACAATGTTTTGGCCTTTTTTTGTGAACCTGGCGAAGACACCTGAAGCGCCAATAT
>DRLZ01000370.1 GCA_011322755.1 Crenotrichaceae bacterium | reverse complement strand
TAATGAATGGTCTGATATTCGTGTGTTAGACAAGACTCTATTTGAACTGATAGATTATCTCACTTCAAATATAATGTTGCCGTTAGGAGGGATTCTGATTGCTGTGTTCACGGGTTGGATAGTGAAACAATCATTGTTGAGTGATGAAACATTGATGAGTCAGACTGCGTTCAAAGTCTGGATTGGTTTGGTAAAATATGCTGTTCCTGGCGCTATTTTCGTTGTGATGTTGAGTGTCATTGGTGTTTTTTGAATGATCGTAATCCAAGAATGACAAGCATTGAAAGAAGTGCGTTGGTGCGTTTTTCAGCTCAACAAATGTATGATTTGGTAGCCGATATTGCTGCTTATCCAGAGTTTCTTCCCTGGTGCCAATCCAGCCGTATTTTGTCCGGCGTTGATTCTGTTGTTGAGGCAGAGCTGGAAATAGCCCGCGGTGGTTTTCATAAAAGTTTTTCCACCCGGAATGTAAATATTGAACCGGACGAAATCAAAATGACGCTCTTGAACGGGCCTTTTACAGCTTTACAAGGTTCCTGGTTGTTTACTCCATTAAACAATAATGCCAGCAAAATCATCTTGAAACTGGAATTTGAGCTGGCTGGGGGTGTTGCTGCAGTCGCTTTTGGGCGAATTTTTAACCAGATTTGCGAAACCATGGTGGATGCTTTTCATCAACGTGCAATCGTTTTGTATGGAACAACAAGCAATTCTGATTGAAGTTGCTTACGCAACGCCTGAACAGCAACGAATTAATACACTTGAAGTTGATGCAGGGACAACAGTAAAGCAGGCAATATTGCGATCAGACATGCTGGATGATTACCCGGAAATTGATCTTTCAATCAATAAGGTCGGGATCTTCGGGGAAATTGTTTTATTGAATACCATATTGCACGAGGGTGATCGTGTTGAAATATACCGGCCACTTCAGATTGACCCACGGGCGGCAAGGATGAAAAAGGTGCAAGAATCAATAAAAAAGGCATGAATGTGTTGGTGATTTACATTCGTCTGTTATTCGCATTGCCCGGCTTTTTGTCATTCTACTTTCCGATCTGTTCATTTAACTGTTATAATCCTGCGATGTTCGCACCTGCACCATGTTAGAATATGGAACGGAAGGCAGGCTAGTAGCTACAAGGAGGTAACATTGCTTATTTTGACACGTCGGATAGGTGAAACCTTGATGGTAGGTGACAATGTCACGATTACTGTTTTAAGCGTAAAAGGTAATCAGGTTCGTATAGGTGTCAAGGCGCCTGCTGAAGTTGCTGTCCATCGAGAAGAAATATACAATCGTATCCATGAGACTGATGCAGGCAAACATGCAACACAGCCTAGTTCATTAAATGCAGTATCCGAGCAGACAAATGCTCAATCCCCCGGTGATAAAAAAGTCAGTGATAGTTGAAGCCAGTGATAGTACTGTTGTAACTACAAATTTATAGTATCCAGGGGTCAGGATACAAGCAAACATTCCGGAGAGATGGCCGAGTGGCTGAAGGCGCTCCCCTGCTAAGGGAGTATGGGTTAATAGCCCATCGAGGGTTCGAATCCCTCTCTCTCCGCCACATTTACAAAGTATTGTTATCACTAAAGGAGCCTTAAATGCTTCGCTTGGGAAATACAATAAGACTAACTCAGTCCGAGTATGAGGAACTGTGCTGTTTAGTGGGTGATACCCCCGTTGTTCTTTATCGCCCGCCCGTTTCAGTTGTTGAATACAATAATTTATTACAGCAGGCAGCTGATTACTGGAAGCATGTGGTCGCTGATGATGAAGCCAGAATCGTTGCCGGAGTGATAGAAGAGACAAAAATCAACTCGGATCTCTACGCTGCACCATTAATGACTGGTTGATAACGACCAGTTCTCCCTCGTCTCTGCAGGATAAATTCATGAAATTGTTTTTAAGTATTGTGCTTGTACTATTGATGTCGGCAGGTACATGTATCGCACGCAACAAGTCTGTCCATAACAATACAATATACCCGGTTAATTACGATGTGAGTGATGTGGCAACTGAGATTGTGCTATTACGTCCACTTGGGTTTGTTGGCAGCATTGTCGGGACTGCTGTATTTCTGGGTACATTACCTTTGTCTTTGTTTGCCAGTATCACACCTCCTCATGACATAATTCATAAGGCAGCTAAGACTTTAATCGTTGGTCCAGCTAACGCAACATTTCAGCGACCTTTTGCTTATTATCACTATGATCCTGTCGGAAATTATCCTACAGTTATCAAACACTAGGTCTGCATCACAGTATGGTTTTCGGGTGTGGCTACACTATTTTTACATTTTCTTCTTAGTCAGTTCTGACGATTTCAATTGATTTGCCTGTTGTTACACATTTATTGTAGCCAAACAGGTTGTTAAATCTCGCTTTTGTATTTGCACGCAGGGTAATGATTGTACAGTGCTTCAATAGCACGTTGATGTCTTTCGATTATTCGGTGCGAGACACTCCCGGAAGAGTGGGGCTCTTGCTTTATACATGGGTATTTTCTATAATCCCACGGCTAATTGATGGATAGCGTGATAATAACCGCAATAGATGAATGTGTTCATTGTGATGAATCATTGCAGTTTGTCACTCCTGCAATTAGTACAATGTCAGACAAACTAACGACATGCCAAGGCATATCGGTTCGCGTACTTTTCGGGCACAGCAACAAACATTCCTGATACGCCTGAAATTTCAGAGTTTACCTGTACTGTCAGTGATCATTCTCTGACCAACAATTTGATAATAACAGTAAAAAATCCGTACCACTAGATATCAGTAACGCAACGATACGCAGGGCAGGGACTATAGGTGATAATGATGTCCAAACAGACTTATGGAATACCGCATAAACAAGGTCTTTATGACCCGGAAAACGAGAAAGACAGTTGTGGTGTCGGTTTTATCGCACATATTAAAGGGATAAGATCGCATCAGATTATTGTAGATGCAGGAACAGCACTTGAAGCAATGGCGCATCGCGGCGCTTGTGGATGTGAACCGAACACAGGTGATGGAGCGGGAATCCTGACTGCTTTACCAATGGAGTTTCTGGAAAAGGTTGCTCAAGAAGAACTTGGCATCGAGTTGCCAGAGCAAGGAAAGTTTTCCGCTGGTCTGGTGTTTTTACCACAGGTTGATGCTGAGCGAGCCCATTGCAAGCAGCTTGTTGAACAGCTTATTGTCGCTCAGGGTCAGCAATTACTTGGCTGGCGAAAAGTCCCTGTCGATACTGATAAAGCAGACATCGGACCTTCTGCAAGAGCAACTGAACCGGTTATTGAAATGTTGTTTGTGGGTGCGGCAGATGGTATTGAAGGCGATGCATTCGAACGCCAGCTTTATCTGATCCGAAAACAAGCGAGTCAACAGTTACGGACAGACCAGTCATTACAACAACATAGTATGTTCTATGTGTGTAGTTTGTCATCTAAAGTCATCATTTATAAGGGTCAACTTACTCCAGAGCAGGTGATGCTTTACTACCCGGATTTAAGCGATCCGGACTACACCTCACATCTGGCAATGGTTCACTCACGTTTCAGTACCAATACCTTTCCATCCTGGGACAGGGCGCAGCCAAACCGTTTCATGAGCCATAATGGTGAAATCAATACCATGCGTGGTAATAAAAACTGGATGCGTGCCCGGGAAGGCGTGGCGCAAAGCGATCTTTTTGGTGATGACTTGCAAAAAGTATTTCC
>DRLZ01000369.1 GCA_011322755.1 Crenotrichaceae bacterium | reverse complement strand
TGATTACCTGATGATAGTTGTTTTTTGGCACGGTACAAGAAATCAATTGTTCGAATATCGGGTCGCCGGCCATAGATTGACGCTTCAGAGACTGCAGTAGCTGCGCTTATACCCAGTACAGAAGTACTTCGAGTCGTTCCTGCGAGCGCGGCGACACGATTATTCCATAGGCGTGGGTCAGGGTAACTTGTTGAAATCGTCCACATCCCTTCAAACAAGCGAATCTGCTTCTCATTAAATTCACGGCCAGTTATTCCATACAGCAACAAACCCATCCAGGAATAATCGCCAAGTTCGTGAAACAAATCCTTGCCGCGAAGTACCACCCGCTCACCCGGGAACCATGCTCCCAGATCGGTTTGCCAGTTGTTTTCAGCGTCCAGCAATGTTTGAGGGCCTTTCATGAGTGATTTTTTTTGCTATTTTCTGTAAGCGGACCGGGGTCGTTTGTTAACACAAGACCATCCCCGAAAAAAGGGTATTTTCGCCAACCGTATTCGCGTTGTTCCAAGGCATGTGCTGCAGCGCCCGGCAGTCTTAACAACAAGTAAAGCATTTCACCCTGGTCTGCAGTCATTTCAAGATCAATCATTGCCGCCGCAGCGACTCCTGTCATGGTGAGTGGGCAATCAGCAAGGTTTTCCAGTTTTTCTCGATGCTGTTCAAGCCATGCCAACGCGCCGCCAGGATGACAGGCAACCAGGGCTTGTAGAGTTTGTTTGACTGGCGTTGAACAACTGGCTCCGTGAGGGTCAAAACCAGGTGGGTGTTGCATCTCCGGCCAGACATCGGCGCGTTCGTCTCTGGGTGGATTGCTGATGTGTTGCTGCCAAAGCTCAAGATCCTTACCGCAATGTTGCCAGTATTCCATGCCAATAAAGACTTCGCGTGCGCCGCCAAGCTGACCTGCACCGACGGCCAGGGCAGCCATCAGACAGGATGCCGATGTTGATCCACCGACACCGGCACAGTTTGCAGCACGAATACTGTGGTCACGCGGGCCTTGATTGGCGATAGCGACAGCAAGTGTTTCCAGCAAACGGGTGGTGTCAGTAGCGGGTTTTTCAAGCTTGAATAACAAATACAGATATTCGATCCAGCTTGCCTTGCCGAGTAGATCACCATAGACATCGTATCCAGAGACAGTACACTGTGCAGCAGCAAAAGGATTGTCTGGCTCCGGTCTTTCGTTCCAGATACGGCTGTGGATGACTTCTTCGCTCATGATAGATCTTTCAGGGCATGAACTCGACAACCAATTGGCGGTATTTCGTCGGTGTCGATGCGAACATCAAGAATAGTTGGACTTTTGCATTTGAGGATGGAGTTAACATTGATTGACTGAATATCTTCTGGTGTTTTTATCACAATACCATTCGCACCGATAGCCTGTGCATAAGCTGCGAAGTCAACAGTTGCTAGTTGATATGCAACTTGTTCAGCATTGCCCATGCGTTGCCCATGTTTAACCATACCGAGCGCACTGTCGTTTAAGACGATATAAATGATGGGTAGTTGTTGTTGAACTGCGACACTGATTTCCTGCCCACTCATTAGCAAGGAACCATCACCAGTGATGCAGACGGTTGGCCTTTTGTTGTTTCCAATTGCGATGCCGATTGATGCTCCAATTGCCCAGCCCATTGAAGAAAACTCTTGTGAAAAGCACACCAGGCCAGAGTTGTTTTCGTGGTGTCCAGCGATTCGTCTGTCAAATGGGTGCAGATAATGAATTGCCCAGGCTGTGCTATTTCCAGTGTCAACGGTAAAACAGGTTTGCGGAGGGAATATCTCGGCAAGCAAATGCATTAAGCGTTGAGGTTTGATTGGTGAGGAGTCATCATGACACTTATACTCGTTGCGCATCCGGAATTGAGTATTTATCTTGCCTGTAGAATTGACTTCTCTGAGTATCTTCTTGTGTGATTGCTGTACTGCAGGTTGGGTTTCCTTTTGTACCTCAGTCAATGTATAGCTGAAGATAGCGCTGATTCGTCCCTGCAAATGCAGTTGTGCCATTGGAGAACGTGTGAGGCTTTTCTCTGCTGATTGTATGTGAACCAGACGATTATTAAGTATGGTTTGATGATCCCAGCCATTCGTTGCCCATTCGCCGAGGTTTGTACCAACAGCGATAATCAGGTCAGTATCACGGCTGGATAATAAATCGTTTGCAGTGTCATGTCCTGCAAATCCCGTAACGCCGCGAAACAAAGGGTGATAAGGGCTGACAAAACCTTTTCCATCTGGTGTTGTGACAATCTGGATTTGAAGCAGGACTGCCAGTTGCAGAATAATTCCAATCGCTTCGCTACAATCAGAACCAATGATAAACACCGGTTGTTTAGCAGTTTTAAGCAACTTGCACAATTGATCTGCTGCAGTATGATCGAAGACTGAGCCATGTGAAATCAAGTCCGCAAGATTATAAGATGGTTTTGAGACTGGTGAATAAGCTCGCATGATGTCGAGCGGTATACTCAAGTGAACTGGTCCGTGTGGTGAATGATGCGCAGTCATTATTGCGGTAACCAGTTTTTGTTCGAATTGTTCTACATGTGAAATCAAGGTACTGTAGCGTGTGCAATGGTCGAGCATGGCTACCGTATTGATTCCGGTACACGATGATTCCTGGAAAGCACCTTGCCCAAAATGCGAGAGTGCAGTTTGCGCTGTAATCACCAGCATCGGGATTTGATTCTCGTATGCAGATGCAACGCCAGTGATTAAATTGGTTGTTCCGGGGCCGGTTGTGGCACAGCACACGCCGATTTTACCGGTTTGCCGTGTATAGCCTTCTGCCATGAACGCTGCGCCTGTTTCATGACATGCAGTAATGGAACGTGGACCATTTCTACGCTCACTACGTGCTAATGCATTATAAAAAGGTTCGATTGCTCCTCCAGGAACCCCGAAGATGTATTCAATGCCTAGCTGCTCCAGGTAGTGAACGAGTAAATCGCCAAGTTCTGGTGAATGTTGATGTTTATCAAGCTGAGTTTGGTTTACTGCCATTCAAATCACGCTATTTTATTGGGTTTCAGCCCTTGCGGGGGGCATGACAATGACATATCGAGTTTATTTATGTCAATCATGACTTGTGACAAATAGTCACATTTATGTTACTGCACAACTGCCCATGTCGTTGTGGATCATCCTGCTTGTGTACACGTACAAAACAGGGGTTTTCAGAGAAATTGGAGTGAAAAAATTGCGTTTTTTACAAGTCTGAAACTGTCAAATTATTGACTGTTCAATTACTACACAGGGTCAGTTGTTAAATATCAATTAGTTACGTATAGAAAGCGTTATAATCAACGACTATGCATGAAATAACCGTAAACAAGAATATTTTTGAGCGTCTCCATTATTCACGCTATCTGCAGAGTCTGATCAATGACGAGAAGACAGTTTTTTTAGCGATTGGTCACTCGTTTGTTGATACTGAACAGATTTGTAAACAATTGCAAACAATTGTAAACAGATTCGATCATGATCTGGATGAGACTGCTCGTTCTTGTGTTCTGATTTTTCTCAGGCAGCAAAAACGTCAATTTACCTTGTTATGGTCTATTGCTACTCTCACGGAGTGTTTAAGTTTTCAGGAACTTGGTCAATGGTGGACATTGTTTGCTGAACGGAGTATTGATTTTGCACTGCGAGCAGCCTGGCGCTTACCAGAAATAAAACGCTTATGCACGCCTATTTCAGATGATTTAGGTGAATCTGTTCCCGGATTGTTTGTCTTAGGTCTCGGCAAGCTGGGTGGTCGTGATCTGAATTTCTCAAGCGATGTTGATCTGATTGCTTTTTATGATCCTGAACAGGTTCCTGTGTCGCCCATGCAGGGTAAAACCGATGTTTGTACCCGTGTCCTCAAACAGTTAACCCAACTGCTGTCAGACAGTACCGGCCTGGGATTTGTGTGGCGAGTGGATTGGCGTTTACGTCCTGAATCATCAGTTAATCCCTTGGCAATGACTGTTTCAGCTGGTCTGGAGTTTTATTACTTTAGGTCGCTGTCCTGGCATCGTCTGGCGATGATTAAAGCCAGAGTTGTTGCAGGTGATCTGCAAACCGGCCGGCATTTTTTAACTGAACTGGATAGTTTTATCTGGCGAATCAATCTTGATTACCGCTCCGTTGACGAATTGGCCGAACTGAAGCAGAAAATTAATCTCGAGCATCCAAACCTGAGACTCGCACGTGATCAGAATCATCAGATTACCCCGGATTGTGCAGATTTTAATATAAAACTTGGGCGTGGCGGGATTCGTGAAATTGAATTTATCGTTAACGCCATGCAATTAATCTGGGGTGGTCGGCGTGTTGCTTTGCGCACTCCAAATACACTGGATGCGCTGCAGCAGCTGGCAACTGAACAATTAGTGGATATGGCTGTTACTGAGCAGTTAGCGTTGGCTTATCGTTTGTTTCGTCAGATTGAAAACGCTGTTCAAATGCTAGATAACCAGCAGCAATACCAGCTTCCGACCACTGAGGACAGACAACAATCACTGCTCCAGTTACTTAATCGATCCAGCTGGAAAGCGTTGACAGAACAGATTTACCAACAGCGTGTATTTGTCGCAGATGAGTTTGAAAACTGTTTTGCTGATAATCACCAGCACAAACCATCAGTTTCTGATGATCGATTATTGAATGAAAAACTGACTCCTGCTGCGGCGGAAATTCTGGATGGCTGGTTGAATGGCTTCCAAATCTATGGCGTCGCCAATTATGAGGCTGAGCAACTGAATACGTTGTTAGGATATCTGACGATTGAATTGTACGACAGTGGTTTGTCTATCAGTGATGCAATGCTCACAATCGATGGGTTTTTCAGATCAATACCATCCGGGATACAGTATTTCAGGCTCTTGCAGGAGCATCCGGCGCTGTTAAAGTCAATTATTCGGCCATTATTAATTTCACCTCCGATGGCGACTTTATTGCAGCAGTCTCCGCATATTGTTGATGCGCTGATTTCATCTGAATATCATGATTATCAATTGAATCCGCAGGGTCGCTCCGATTTTGTGTTGGCAAGCAGTCGTGCAGAAGTACGGGCTGAGCGTTTGAGACGGTATGTTAATGAAGAGCTGTATATCAGCTATCTAGGGTTATTACAGGGGCAACTATCGACATCTCAACTCCATCAGCGTCTG
>DRLZ01000368.1 GCA_011322755.1 Crenotrichaceae bacterium | reverse complement strand
GTGAGGTATTCGGAATCGACTTTCCCGAGGATACCCCGAAAGAGGCCGCGCGCGCACCACGTACCTTGCCTCGGCCTTTGATGGGATTGGGCGTTTTGCTTGTTGGCGTAACGCTGTTTGTGACGCTTGTGCCGGAAAGAAAAGATATTATTCCGGAACGTAAAGATTTTTATTCGTTCCCCATGGAATTCGATGGATGGAAGGGAACCCGTGAAGGTCTGAAGCAGCGCATTCTCGATGCGCTCAAGGTAGACGACTACATTTTGGTTGATTATATCAATAAGGATGGAACCAAAATCAATTTTTATGTTGCCTATTATGCAACCCAGAAAAAAGGGCAGTCCGCACATTCTCCCCGCACCTGTATCCCGGGTGGTGGCTGGAAAATTTCCAGTATTGAACAGGTGCCAGTCAAGGGAGTAAAGGTGAATGGCGTGCCTCTGATTGTAAACAGAACGATTATTCAAAAGGGAGAGTTCAGACAATTGGTGTATTACTGGTTTCAGGAGCGTGGACGCATACTTACCAACGAATATCTGGTTAAATGGTACATTCTGTGGGATGCCTTGACCAAAAACAGGACGGATGGAGCGCTGGTCCGACTCGTGACCATGGTGCCACCCGGACAGGATATTGAGCTTGCCGACAGGAAACTGACAGATTTTGCAAAGATTGTTGTTGAAAAAATGCATGACTATGTGCCGGAATAATCGGGTTTTTTCTTAATCTGTTTGGGAACAGTATCTTGAATCTGCTTTTTATTTTGCTGACATCAATGGTAATCAGTATGGTACTGATTCCCGTGATGATTCGCATGGCACCCCGGCTGGGCATGGTTGACAAGCCCGAGAGCCGAAAAGTGCATCTGCAGCCCATTCCAAGGGTTGGCGGGGTAGGGATTGTAGTGGGTGCCATAGCGGCGATTATCATCTGGTTGCCGCTGGATACGCTGATCTGGAGTTACCTTGCTGGAGCATTGGTGCTGTTCGTGTTTGGTGCCCTGGATGACAGCCTCGAATTGGGGCACTACGTAAAATTCATTGGCCAGTTTGTTGCTGTCGGAATAGTTATATTTGTCGGTGATGTCTGGGTTTCGAATATACCTTTTATTGAGGTGCCACTTTCAGAAACAACAGGAAAAATATTTACCTTTTTTGCCATTGTTGGTGTGATCAACGCAATAAACCATTCAGATGGGCTTGATGGTCTTGCCGGTGGGGAGAGTCTGCTCAGTCTTGCATGCATGGCCTATTTGGCCATCATTATCAATGAACCGGAAGGGCAGGCGCTTCTGATCATGATATTTGCTGTTATTGGCGGCATATTGGGTTTCATGCGATTCAATAACCATCCTGCGCAGATATTCATGGGAGATTCAGGTAGCCAGTTTCTCGGGTATTCTCTTGCAATTTTCACAATCATTTTGACGCAACAGGTACACACGTCAGTCAGCATGGCGCTTCCTTTATTGATACTGGGTTTGCCGGTTGCCGATATTCTGGGTGTTTTTGCGCAACGGGTTTACCACGGAATGAACTGGTTCAAAGCGTCGAAAAATCATATTCACCACAGGCTTTTGGAGCTGGGATTTGACCATTATCAGTCAGTTATCGTTATTTATTCAATTCAAGTCTTCCTTGTTGTTTCAGCAGTAAAATTCAGATATGCATCTGATTTATTTGTTGCTGGCTTGTATATAACTACATGTGCTTTACTTTTTCTGGTGCTGTATTTTTTGGAAAAATCTGGATGGTGATATGTTCCCGAAGGCAGTGAATCGAGAGTTACGTTGTTTGTTAATTCTCTTCGTTCAAAGAAGCCGTTTACTCATGGTCCTCTTTTGCTTCTAAAATATGCCATTCCCGCTTATTTTATTCTTGGTGGAATTTTGGTGCAGTCAATTTCTGAAGATTTACAGATCGAATTAATGCTGGTCGCTGTAATTCTTTTCTTGTCATGGGCGCTTAGAAAATATGAGTTTTCCACCTATCTTGTGAGAATAGGTATTTACGCCATTGCGGTCATGATTGTTTATTTATTGGAGCAGAAGATCGTCCCTGATTCGAAATGGTTTTATTATTTCGATGTAGGATATTTTGTTGTTCTTGCCTTAACTGTTGCTGTGGTTGTCAGGTATGCCAGGCAGGTTGGTTTTTCTGTGACTCCTTTTGATTATCTAATGGTGGTGCTTGTTGTTGTGTCGGGGTTGGTGCAGAAAAATTACGGTTCTGATACGGCATTGGGATATATTGTTATCAAGTCTGTAATCTTGTTTTATGGCTGTGAAATTGCTGTTAACAATAGAAGATCTGATGCCGGAAAACTTTTAGGTGTTACCTCCTTTTTTACGGCAATTATTTTGCTCGTTAAAATGGCAAGTGTTTGAGTATGGTTTATTTTTTCAATGACTTGTTAAGCGGGTAGATATCAAGAAACCATCGGAAAGGTATTTTTAATACCACGCCATGTATATTGGATTACTAAGCTACAGCATTGCAGCAATCTTTTTTCTTGTCCTGCTCGGAATTTTGTTGACCGACAGGAGGCAGGACAAGCCATCTCGCAAATATCTCCTGTTAGCCGTTTTTGCCTCTATCCTGTGGTCTGCCTCGGCTGTTTTTCAGTCTGGCAAACCGGAGTTTATGCTGGCATATCAGTTGATGGAGATTTTCAGAAATCTGTTTTGGCAACAGTTTTTGCTTCATATACTTGTTTGGGCGGTCAGCTCGGATGAAGAACCGCCAATTATCAATCATGTGAAAATATTGCTGTACAGTGTTGCGGCGCTAATGTGTCTGCTGGTGTTTGATCGGCACTTGTTGCAATTTCTTCCTGACCTGCAAGAGAACGTGGATTTTCTGCTCGTGGGCTATCTGGCGCAGTCTGTTGCCATCCTTGTTCTTCTTGAGCAGATTTTGCGTAATGCACGGGAAGATATTCGTTGGGCTGTCAAGTTTTTCACATTGGGTTTGGGCGGCATTTATGCCTATGATTTTTATCTCTATTCTGAAGGTATGTTGTTTCAGCATGTCGATGCCATGTTGTGGCAATCACGCGGTCTGATAAATGCACTGATGGTTCCGGTTATTGGGGTTGCCATCTCACGCCATCCGGAATGGTCCTCCGGAATATTCGTTTCACGGCATGTTGTGTTTCATACCACCACGCTTTTGGGTGGTGGCATCTATCTTTTGGTGATCGGGCTCGGTGGCCATTATGTGAGGAACTATGGTGGTGGATGGGGAGTGGTGGCTCAAACCCTGTTCATGTTTGGCGCGATTGTTATTCTGTTTCTGTTGCTTTTCTCGGAAACCTTGCGCGCAAAGCTTCGGGTTCTGATTAACAAACACTTTTTTCATTACAAGTATGATTATCGTGATGAATGGTTGCGTTTCATTTATGTGCTGTCTTCTTTCGATGAAACCATTCCCTTGCCGACCCGCAGCATTCAGGCTATCGCGCAAATCATTGAAAGCCCGGGTGGTATGTTGTGGATGAAGCGGGAGAATGATCTGTATATTCCCGTGGCGCGATGGAAAATGCCAGCGGTGTATGATTCAGAGCCTGCGGATACGGACTTTATTCGTTTCATGGAGGAGCATGACTGGATTATCAATCTTGACGAGTTTGAATGGAATCCGGGGGTTTACCGCAGTCGCGGTTTTTTCTCTCTGCCGGAATGGTTGCGTGGCCTGCATAGTGCCTGGCTGGTAATGCCATTGATGCTGCAAGGGAAAATGCTTGGGTTCGTCATTCTCGCTCATGCCCGGGCGCGCCGGCACAATTTCAACTGGGAAGACATGGATTTG
>DRLZ01000367.1 GCA_011322755.1 Crenotrichaceae bacterium | reverse complement strand
TGAAGGATGGTTAAAACGAATTATCATCAATACAGCCTTACAAACCTATAGAGAAAAAAATGTATTAAACCTGGTTACCGAAGAAGCCCATGTCTGACCCTGGGTGTAAAATTAGCCCAACGTGAGCTTGCTAGTGGTAATCGTTCACTAAGCAACACAGTCTACGAGGGTGGGGTTATGCAAACACAAACTGTTTCTGAATACAAATCTTCTGCGGATGTCATAGATTTTGGTGAAAAGAGAGTAGCATTACAACAGCTTAAAAACTCGAAAAATAAAAATGAGGTCAAGGCATGCTTTCGGAGTGACGAGCGTTATTTATGTCAGGACAGAGATTGTAGTTTATGGGGCGAATGCCAACAATTAGTCGCGGAGTGGATGCGCTAGTTTCTTAAATAATACTCAATACATCGGCTCCACATCGTTGCTTAGCGCAACAATATCTACTGCAATTACGGTGACAGTTTACAAAATAAACAATATATTGCTGTTCATCCATGGTTCGTTTATCACATTTTTTAAACCGCAAGGACATGGCTTGAAAAGAAAATCCGAGTCAAGCATTGAGTATATTTAGTAAACTGTCACCGTAATCTAATCACGTAATCCGTAATCAATTTTGTTGTCCGTTGGTGGGTCAGTTTAAATGGCAGTTAACAGTATTGATCACCGGTTAAATGTTTCTTGATTTCATCTGGTATTTTAAGTGCGGATGTCTGGCGTGTCGCCTCGTGTGCTTCCTGAGTGTTCTTTGACTTTGTTTAAAAACACGAGGCTTGCTCGGGACGATTGTTTATCTTTATAATCTCAATTGGACAACCTGGTGTCAGGAACGGCTGAATAATGTCCAGCTGAAAAAAACAAGTCTCAGCTGGACATCATGATCGAAGGTATTATCTACCTTGGTGGAGATTTATCTGGAATTATGGAAGTATTTCTGCGCATGTTCCAGATTTACTGGCATAAGAAACAGATGCTGATGGCGCGACCCGACAATGACTTGGCTGGGCTATATTCATTTCCAGATTGCCTTCAACATTGATAGCGGCTTCGTTCTTAATCATGGCGTATGCATTCGTCCCTGCACTGGTGAGATTCATGTTACCTCCAACAAGAATGTCTGTAGATCTGTCAATAACGGCTCGGTTTTTGAGTTCTGTGAGGTATCTTCCGGGATATCGCGTGAATGTTTGTATTGATAAATTACCTCCGACATCTAATTGTGTATTTCTTCGAATACGCGAGATAAATTGACTGCTAACTATCATATCTGAACCTACGCTCAGCTTTGAGTCTCGGCTAACAATGGCTCTCCCATTAGAAAGTGGCGCTGTCGACCTGACAATTAACGAATCACTGACATCAATATTGTTTCTTCTTCCAATCTTGGCTTCTCTAGCTGCGTGCAGCAGTAGTCGTTTAGCAGTTATATCCGAGTCGCCCTTGATTTTAACATTGCTCCCTCCAGAGAGCAGGCAGACTGCACCTTTAGACTGTATTGTGGAGTGTGTCATCCAGACACCAGCTCTCCCGTCAAGGCTCACAAAATCACCCGCTAGGTTTACCCCTGCGTTAACAATGATGCGACAAGGGGACTTGATGTCCAGTATGTCTCCGGCACTACCAAGACTGGCTTTAATTTTTAGATTTTTATACACGTTTCCATTGTGCTGATAGCGGACATTTCCAAAGAGAAGTTTCGCCCCAAAGTTAGAAGACTTGTAAGCCTCCAGGTCTGCAAGTGAGTAGGCATCAAAAGTCCCACCCGCACAGCTATTATAGTAAACAGATCTTTGCGTGCCATATTCCACGCGGGGGGGGGCGCACTGTAGTTCATCGTCTGGTACGTTATTACCCCCCAGCTCAACTGCACCGATATCACAGCTGTTGCCTTGCGGTCGTGATATTCCGCGCTGATCAGATTCTGAGTATGGACAATAATCAATACTTGCTGAATCAATGGCTGGGCTGCCTGTTACCAGCAGATGAGTTTTGGTCGAGCCACCATTATTGTTTAACGCAGTATCCAGTATTTTGTTGATATCCGCTTCAATGATATCTGCTTCAAATCCACTACTGGTTCCTGGGTCGCCAATTATGTTGGAACCACTGCTAATGAATTGGCCCTGAAGATCAGGGTTTATTGGTGCGTGATTTCCTGCAATGATGGAGTTGTTGACATGGAAGGTGATGTGAGCACCGTTCAGGTCTGGTATGGGAATCAACAGAATTCCCCCGCCTTGTTCAGTTGCTGAGTTATTGGTTAAAGTAACATGGGTTAGGTTGATATAGGGGTTGTCATACTGAGAATTCTCTCTACTGGATTCGAGAAAGATTCCGCCACCTTTAGCCGCATTACCAGAGTTTCCGGAGATTGTTGTATGAGCGATAGACAAGAATCCAGGACCACCAAATTCACGAAGCTCACCATCTTCATAAGGAGCATCGTCGTAAACTTCATAGTATATCCCTCGACCGTTATTGTTTATTGCACTCTTTTCAATGACAATGCGAGCACTCCAAAGCGCTTGAATACCATCAGAACCATTGTTGGAAATTGTGCTGTTAGATATAACGAGACTACCTTCTGAAGCTATAATTCCTGAGAGTCTATTGTTTGAAATACTGCTATTATATATACGCGTGTCAGCGCCTCCATCCCCCTCATCTAAACCTCCAAAAGCACCGGTACGAATACCAGTTCCATTATTAGAGATCGTACTGTCTTGAACTGAAAGACCGTCAGCGCTAACAAGCAACGCCGTACCAGTATTTGATGTGATCTCACAATTGTCTACGACGAGATCACTAGTCGACCACGCACCAGAAACTGAGTTGGTGATAATACAGTCGCTTATTTTGAGTGCCCCTTCGCTGGTAGGATAGTACTCATCGTATGCATCGACAGCAATCGGTGTTGTGTCAGTAATCTTCAGGCTGCTGATGATCATTGTTGCGTCTAGGGCATTAAAAGCCGGTGATTCGTTATTCCCGCTAATAGTAAGCTTGTCGCGGCCCAGTCCTTTGATAGTGAGCACTCCTGATGAGTGTCCGCTTGCATTGATTGCGCCGCTGGTAAGTAGAATGGTTTGCCCGCTTAGCTCAGGATCAAACTCTATCAAGTCGTTTTCGGCAGAAAGGCGGGCGTCACTGACCGCTTGCCGCAGAGAGCCCGGTCCGGCATCATTGGTATTTGTTACAGTGATTGTCAATGCCCAGGATGGCGTTGATATTGCTATTAGTATGAACAGCGCATAAAACACTGTTATCATATTTGTTTTCATAATCGTTCCTCGTGTTTTTCGGTTTGACAGGACTAATCAGCGTTAATAAAAATACTAATGCTGAACCTGAAATACGTACTGATTAGCACAATATTATTGTTATTATTGTTATTATTGTTATTATTGTTATTATTGTTATTATTGTTATTATTGTTATTATTGTTATTGTGCACCTTCGGAAGGCTAACCATTATTAATGGTATTGTCAAGAGATTTAAGTGTTTTTTATTATTTCTGAAATTAACGCGGTAAGATGGGTTAAATGGTAGGTTGTGGTTGAGGAACGAAACCCAACAAGAAACTAGATATACCTAATACAAAGCTGAATGGTACCAGGTCTTGCAATCCAACATTTGTTTCTGGAATTGCATGATTGCAAAACTTGACACTCTTTCATGTTCAGACAACACATCTTCCTGAATCGCGATCAAATGGCATAAAGCGATCACCGTTATCATAATAGGATACCAGTGTACTGTTTACATATTTGGAAAAGCCAACATTCTGCAATTCAAAACGCCTGATTAAATCCAGCATCCAGTAGGGAACTTCGCCTACATTACATTTCAACTCGAGAACGACTGAACCTTCACTGCGGGTATTATTTGCAAAAATGGTTTCATTATCATAGTTCGTCATGCCGTAATCTGTTGCTATGATATAGTCGTTTTCAACCCTGTACTGCAAATTGGCATCCATGGTTACTCTGGCATACTCATCCACAGTAGAAAAAAAAGCTATTCTTTCATATTTTGTAACGATTTTAGGCTCAATCGCATAGCCGATTGCCAATCTCAAAAATAGCTCCTTATTGGCTATCTCAACGCTAGTGTCTGACTCTGATGGTCGGAAACCAGGGTCTGTTAATATTTCTGGCCATTGATATTCTTGCGCTGTGGCACGGTATTTCTTGACCACACCAGAAATCCCGGTACGATGTTTAACTTCAAGAAAATACGGGGCTTGCTTGCCATCTCCGTAAGCACGGACACGCATATTGAAACGGATCGCCTTACCCTCAATTCGCTGTCTTAGAAACTCATAACCTGGCGAATCAAAATACAGACTGCTGATTTTATAAAAGTAATTGTTTTCCGGCACAATTTCAGAGTAGTAATCAAGAGAGCAGTAGATACCCAGAAAATCGGTGATGGGTTCAACATATGACCAGGGAATCAGATATTTCAGTTCATAGCGCTCAAGAACTGGGGGTAATGTATGAATAACAGTCATATTAAAATATCTACCGCGGTATCAAGTGTGGTGTCCCACTCTGAATCCAGTTACGTAGCGGCTGCTCAGTGAGTTTTCCAGATGTGGCCAGATAACTCACGTAGTGCTTCAATAGGTTTTTCTTCCTTTCAAAGTATTTGATTTGATCGGCAAAAAGTTGCTTCTGCAGAGAAATGGTTAGAAACGGGTCTGAGCCGATGGATTTCTGACGCAAACGTTTCCGGATCCGCTCACTACTTGCTTGCATGAGCCTTAGTTCTTGTGACAGCCAGTCAATCTCTTGCCGTATCTGCACAAGTGTTTGTCTGAGTTCTCTGGTTTTATTCTCCAATTGTGATTGTTCCATGGAAAGCTTACGATAACTTTTGATGCCGTTATAGCTTGATCCCAGAGGAATGTTGACGCCAAGCTGAAATGCCATTTCATCATTCTTGCTATCTTTATACTCAAATCTCAACAAGTCGACTCCTAGCTGCTGCTTTGTTTTCAAGAGCTGGTTTTCGGTCTGGATCATTTTCAGCCTGGTTTTAGCATCAACAACAGCAGGTGCTGATTCATCCAGGTCAGTCTTCTCTGCCAACAACAGGAACCGGTCAATTTCAGACACTTTAATAACCCAATCAGTATCAGACAAGGATTGCAGGTTATCGGAATAAACTTGAGGAAGACCGAGCAGCTTGCGAGTCGCATTCAAACGCTTCATGTACAAAACCAGCATATCTTTGGAGTGTTCCAGCATCTCCTGTGTCTCAAGAAGTTTTTTAGCATTGAAGCTGCTACTTGTTACCTGGCTACTCAATAGCTGTGATTCCTGTTCCAGCAGAGAAGACAATTTTATTTGATAACGAGTTTTATACTGATGCTCAAGATAATCCATGATGACAAAGTACCGTTTTGTCAAAGCGCTAGTAAGCAACTGAGTGTATCGATTGTTATATTGGGTTAGTTGTAGTTTTAACAGGTTGTTTTCCAGATCACGTTGCCCCCATGCTTTAGGTTGTATTCTGATTTCATAGGATTCATCGTGGTTATTAAAACTAAAGTTATTGTCTGTGATGGTTTTAACCCTGAATTGCGCATCCTCTATCCATGTGGTGAATGCGCCCATTTCTTGCTCACTCAGACCGGAAGGCTTGAAATAGTTGACATTTTCCTCTGCAGCCATGAGAAAATCGTTGATTACTTTTTCTGAACAAGCAAGCTGAGGACTTGAAAATACCAATAGAGCAGTGATTAACGTTTTCATTATTGATGATTAATGCAAAAGATCTGTGTTGGTTAATGAAAGATAGTTTGAGTGTTTTTTCTTACCTTCATCAAAGACCAGAATAATCTGCGAACTCTCTGGATGGAAACTCACGCCTTCAGCATTTAAACCTGGAAATTTTTTCAAACTTTCAAGCTTGTTGTTCCCAGGCTGATATCGCCAAAGTACACTGTCTTTCCTATTTGAGCGTGAAGTACCAAGCAACAACAATTCCCCATTTACCAGCGCCATATCAGATAATTGCATTGGTTCACCCGTCTCAGGGTGGAATAATGGCAAGGAACGCCATATTTCTGCCCGTGGAATTTCTCCATCAAACAGACTATCCAGGTCAGACAGTTTGATAATCAGCGTCCTGTTATCATCATGTGGACTTTTGAAGCCAAGGTAGAGTGAATTAGCATTAACAAAATGGGCTTCAATATTCATGCTGTGATCAGACAATGCAGCTTGCAGAAATTCCCCTACACGGCTATCAGCCTGTGTTTCTGAGATTGTCTTGAGTACACGATACAGATTGACTGATTTTTGCTCGCTGACAGTTTGATTCTGATACTTGAATCGTAGCAATCGCTTGCGTTTTTTCGTCAACTTGTCTTTTTTGTTGTAGGACAGGGAAGCAAGCAGATAAACATATCGGCCATCTGTACTAATACTCTCAATGTCATCAATCGAATGATCGTCCAGTTTCGATAATCTGCCTTCAACCATGCCTCGTTGGTTCATGACGAACACGCCCGTCTTGTTTTTGTACGTCTCATCGCTAACCAGTAAAAAATGCGATGCTTGCGAAATCCATACAATACCGGATGCTTCGATACGCTCAGTATTGATATCAGGGTTATCAGATTGAATCTCCCTGGTGGTCTGGCTGGATAATGCTTGCTGATTTGAAGCTCGACTTGTATTGATAATGTTTGATGCCAGGGCAGAGTGTTGTGGTTCTGAAAGTAATACCTGTACTTTTTCACCAAATAGCAAGTTGTTATCATCCGCACGAATCCGGACAATCACCTCCCGTCCCCATGCTGGTATTAAAGGATTCTTTTTAAGGCGCTGTGGATATTCGACGATACGGTTACCCAGACTTTCCACAACACCTGACAACAATTTATCCTGATGGCCTGGTGTTAATGACTTTATCCACACTCTCTGACCAACATTGACATCGTTAATGATATCCTCGTGGATATAGCCTTTTACATAACGCGGCACCGAACTATGTACGCTCATGATCGCCTGATAAGGAGGAACCAGATCGCCAGTCTTGAAATTCACACCGCCAATTCTTCCATTAAATTTGGCTTTGACTGTTAATGCGACAGTTTGACGCTGCAATTCATTCTTGCGGTGGCGAAGCTCCTTGAGTTGCGCATCAATCGGCATACGTGCCGAGTTAATCTGCTCCTTGAGATGATTGATTTCTGTTTCAATTGCCTGCACGGCAAAACGTCGTTTTTTTTGCAAGTCCTGAAGTTCGATACTTGCATGATAATCACTGTTGACAGAACTCTCTGAAATACTATCCAGAATGTCTTTGTTCATTTTTAAACGAGCCTGAAGTTCATGAATCTTATAGTCAATGTCAGCGATAAGAACTTGTTTTTTTGCTTGCAGGGTTGCAAGTTGACTATTCATTGAATTCAGCATTTCCTGCTTTTTTAGTGTGTATTGACTGATTTGCTGGTCAATCGAGTTCAACTCACTATCCAGCTCATGCCGTTTGACTTCCAGAATTACATCACCTTGTTTGACCTGCTTGCCCTCAACCACAAAAAACTGCACAATTTCGACTGGATATTGAAAGGCAATTTCCTGTTCCGGCTCACCTGCCAATCCAAAAAAATGGAGTGATTTGTCCGTAAGCGAGCTCGATAGCAAATAAACTCCAATGAGCGCCAGCCCCCAGGTTGCAGGTAAAAGTAGTTTTTTCATATCCATGATAATGTTCCGCTAGTCCTCGACTATATATCGACGGTCGATTCCTGCATCATTAGATTCAAACCTTGCAAATCATTCACAGTTTTCAACTCAGCTAGTAAATCTTCATAGGCTTTACCTTTTCGTAACTTGATGTGATATGCGTAATCCAGCCGCTTACCCTGATTAATCTCCCTGAGTGTGACTAATGCAAAACTCCTGCAATATTCACTCATTACATTTTCAAGTCTTTTATGATCCTTATTCTCCAATCCAATGTTAAAGCGAACCATGCCGTCAAAATAACTATTGGGACCCAAAGGGGAGTAATACAATATCGTCGCAGCCAGACAAAATCCCAATGTCCCAATAATCGCAACTGGAAAGGCATAAGCACCACAAGCAATCCCGGCAGCCAGTGCGGCAAACAGGAACAGCGTATCGCGTGGATCCTTGAAGTTTGTCCTGAAACGAATGATTGACATGGCAGCCATAATGCCGATGCCACGAGATAAACTATCCCCGACTGACTGGATCACCACAGCTGAAATAATTGAAATCAATACAATAGACTGCACATAGTTGCGTGAATAGGATAGACCACGAAATGTTTTTTGATATACAAAAGCCAGAATTGCCGAAAGAACAAAGGCTAATAGTATGGTAAAGATCAAGACATAAATATTGTTGCTTTCTAGTGCGGTTTGAACTGTGAAAGATTGAAACATTTTTTTTATAGTGAGCTGCAATTGGAATCAGTGAAATAAGATCAGACAATGACTAAAAATCAATAATCTGACCAACAAGACCAGCTGTATTTTGAAACAACTTTTATTCTAATGGTTCATTATCTTAGTTGTTATAAAGCCATGATTTCGTTACCGATATTCAAATCGACACGCCGTCTTGTACCTAATTCTATTCGCTGATGTTGGCCAATGGCTAAAACTTTGGCGAGAACTACATCGCCAATCTGTGGTTGCAGCTGGCCATGTAGAAGCTGTATTGCGTCATACCGATCAATATTACGAACATTGTAGTAAAGCTCTGCCTTGTTAATCCGTTCTGTTGATAGTGGAGAAAAGTTTATAACATCCTTCAGTTTTTCAGTGGAAGTTGTTGTTTTATTCACTAATTCATTCATGATATGTTTTTCTTATTGATGGTAGCTGTCCAAATGGGTTCTTGCTTAATCCCTCGTCAGCAATTGTAATCAATTGTGAAGGCAGGCGTTATGGGTTAAATGCCTAATTTCCTTGGGTACTTGGTCTATTTCTTTTTCAGACTTTAGTCTGATGAGTTTTGATGAACTGGGTATAGAATATGGCACAATGAGCAAACAGCACGTTTTCAAAAAATTGAGTCTCAGCGAAGAATTCGCAATCATTAGCTTTGTCGTATTGCTGTTAGGGTCACTTATTATGGGATGGTGGGTCTCCAGAAGTATTGAGCGCGGCGTTATCCAGCAAACGGCATTCACAACAACTCAATTTCTGGACAGCTTTGTTTCCCATTTGATTGGAGAGTTATCGAAAACTGACCGCCTTAATAGAACGAGCATTACTCTACTGGAGAGTTTTGATCAGAATTCCCCAGCAGGCAAACAGGTCGCCTATTTTAATCTATGGGAAAAAAACGGTCGGTTGGTTTATAGCAGTGATCTGTCGAAAATCGGTAGAGATTTGTCAACCAGAACAGAATTAACAAACGCATGGAGAGATAGAATAAGTTGGGATGTAATTGATCCCAATAATCTCGACTATTCTGTCTTCGATAGAAAAAAAGGCGATTTGATCGGAATTTTTTGCCCTATACATCAAGCACGTTCAGATCGCATATTGGCAGTGGCAGAAATCTACTTATACACAGATGCACTTCAAGCTCAAATTTATCGCGCTAAGGTGCAAAGCTGGGAATTGGTTTTTGCAGTAACACTGAGCATGTTTTTTTTGCTTTACCTGTTTTTCAGGCAGATAAGCCAGACAATAACAACCCAACAGCAGTTGATGAAATTCCAGGTAATGCAGTTGTCTGATCTGATCAACAATAACAACGAGCTTCACAAAAGCGTCGAACAGGCACAGTACCGAACAACTGAGATAAATGAATCCTTTTTGCGTCGAATCAGCGCAGAACTTCATGATGGTCCTGCGCAAGCGCTGGGATATACACTATTGTGCCTGGATTCAATATTCGATAAGTATAGTAAAGAGCTAAAAGATCCTACAAATGAATCAATCATCCAAAAAGAAAAAGAAAACCTACGCACAGCCTTGGCAGATGCCCTTGACAAGATACGTAACCTGGCATCAGGTATGGCGATGCCTGAACTTGACAATCTTAATCTGAAACAGGTGATTCAGCGAGTCGTTAGTATTCATGAGCAACGTAGTAAAACCAATGTTGATCTGGAATTAGATATCGAACTATCACAAGGCCAAATAGCCTTGCCATTAAAAATTGGTATTTATCGCTTGATCCAGGAAGCTTTGACCAATGCTTATCTTCATGGCAAAGGTATAAAACAGCGAGTCCAGCTAAAAAAAAATGATGAAGAACTTGTGGTAATAATTTCAGATAATGGACCTGGTTTCGATTATCCTAGCGATTATTCACAAGATCAACACTTAGGAATAACAGGAATGAAAGAACGCGTTTTATCTTTAAGTGGTCATTTTGAAATACAAAGCACACCTGGATCGGGTACCAAAGTAATTGCTACATTTCCAATTTCACCTGGAAAGTAACATGGCTGATACAAGTCAGGTAGTTGTTGTTGATGATCACCCCATGCTACGCGAGGGAGTTGCCTTGACATTAGCGGCCGAACCTGACTTTGAAGTGGTGGGACAAGGCGGATCCGCAGATGATGCACTGAACCTGGCGAGTGAATTCTTACCTGATTTAATGTTACTCGATGTCAGTATGCCGGGAGGAGGAATCAGTGCTGTTGCTTCCATCTGTCAGCATTATCCGGTTATTAAGTGCATAATGCTGACAGTTTCAGAAAATGAGCAGGATGTACTCGATGCCATGAAAGCAGGCGCTAAAGGTTATATTCTTAAAGGCGTTAGCGGTTCATCACTGATCAATATAATCAGACGAATACAGCAAGGCGAAGCCTATGTGACGCCTTCATTAGCCGCTGCCCTTCTGAAAGATTGGCAGAATGAAGAAGACAATAGTACAAGCATATTCAAAGAATTAACACAACGTGAAAAACAAATTCTTGAAAACGTTGCAACCGGGCTCAGTAACAAGGAAATCGCTGACAAATTGTTTTTAAGCGAAAAGACTATCAAACATTACATGACAAATATTTTGCAGAAATTGCAAGTTCGGAATCGTGTTGAAGCAGCGTTGCTGTTCTACAAAGAAACAAACTGAATGGATATGTCATCGATACGTATCGAAAATTACCCAACGCTGTAACGTGTGTTAATCGTAGGATGCCGGTGAGTGTACAAACCGCATCGAATGAAACTGGACTTTGGCTTCATCGATAACCGTGAAAACATCGTGTTCATAGGTCCCCCGGCGTCAGTAAAACCCACTGGAAATAGCCGAACCAAGGGCGAGTTAAAAAAGAAAATTAACGCCTTGTGCAAATATAATCTGGTCATCATCGATGAGCTGGGGTATCTACCCATGAACAAGCAGGACAATTACAACCTGTTCCAGTTGATCAATACCCTATGAATACCGTTCAATCATTCAGACTGCCAACAAGGACTTTATCACCTGGGGTGAGTTTTTTGTCGATGAAAACGTGGCCGTACCGATCATTGATCGGCTTATCCATCATTCAAGAATCTTTATGCTGGGAGGTGTAAGTTATCGCTTAAAACACAAAACCAATGCGTAGTTTTTTTGATCCGTAGGGGGTCAATATTATTGTCCGCTAGGGGGGGCAGTTATTTTGGCCACTGATAGTCTGCTAACAAAAAAGTGTCTTGTTAGGCTTGAGCAGTGCAAATGGTGCAGCAGAAATTTGAGGATTTGAGTTTACATTTTTTCATCTTGTAACGCATTTTACAGAGATTTTTGCGAAAATCATACGTTGAGAACTATTGTTTGAGGTAATACAAATTAACAGTCTTGAACAGCTATTAATTGTTGATAGACAAGATTAGCTTCAATTAAAGATTTTCTTTCTTTTGTTTTCACATCATACTTGATTTTCTCAAGGGTTTTCTTTCTAGTAACAAGTTCAGCTGATGATGACTGATTAGGGCTATAGTCAGTTGCAGTTTTTCCAGTTCTTTTGCGAGTGAATTGATCAACCAGGTCAAATGCAAGTTTCACATTTTTTTCTGTATGTTCAAATCGATTATAATTTGTGTCGAATTTATTGTTCAGAAGGTCGATAGCAAGCCCAAAATTCTTGGTTACAGCTTCAAAACTGGTAAGAATAAAACTGTCCTTATATGCTAAGACATCGCTATAGAAACGGATGTATTGACGAAGTGCTTGATGAATCGTTGTTATATTGGAAGGATACTTGTGTATAAGAGATGTTACAGCACTGTCTGGTTGGCGGAATACAACAATACAGGGAACTTTTTGTTGATGTGCACGAATAACTTGAGCCGATGCATGGCTGTGATGAGCTATTTTCACCTCTTTGCTTTGTGCAACTCGAAAGGCTGCCTCCGCGAAACTGTTGCCGCATCTTGGGAATCCTTCAATAACTAACTCTGTTTCGG
>DRLZ01000366.1 GCA_011322755.1 Crenotrichaceae bacterium | reverse complement strand
TCTTGGTATTGACGTTCTGCGCCGTCTGTACAGGGAACGTATCCACTTTCATATTCACCGTCACCCGTCCGGACAAGTCCATTTTCATGCCCACAGCCATAGCCGAGAAACTACGCACAATCCAGACCAGCACAATCACCCTCATCCTGACAGCTTTTTGCTGCGCGCCCTGTTTGTCGGCCTGATGCACGGCATGGCAGGATCATCCGCCTTGATCCTGCTGACACTGCAAACAGTCGAGTCACTTACCCAAGGTTTTGTCTACATCGCCCTGTTCGGTATCGGCTCCATCATCGGCATGGCAATGCTGTCTTTGGTTATTGCCATTCCGCTGCGTCGATCATCTACTGGATTAACGTGGTTACACAAAGCTATTCATTGTACACTGGGGTTTGCGACGGTTGCTTTGGGACTGGTTATCGTGTTTCAAACAAGTTATGCCTGAAACCTATAGGCTTACAGAATTGTAGCAAGAGATTCATGGAGTAACAGATTACAAGTTATAACACGATGCAGTTGTTCATATTCCCTTGCTAAAGCGAGACCGAACAAGCTGATGAAATGTCAATGGTGTCATCTAACACCCGAGTGATTCAAAACAGTGTTAGGCATATAAATTGTGCTCTGGGTCAAGCCAAATCACAAAAAATATATTTTCCAAAATAAATCCATGAACTCGCCCGTGCTCATTTGATGAAATTTGAAATTTGAAATTGGTATGCAGGTATTTGGCGCAACTGTTCATTCAAACGGGTAAAACCATCTTTTTCAGTTGTTTCGTTCCAGTCGATTTGGTGTGCTCTTAACGAAGACGATCTATTTGAAAAAATTTCAGATGCTTTTAACGTTGAAATGTCTTTTAGTCGTTCAAGTACTTTGCAAAAATACTCACAACTTTTCTCTTCAAAGGAAAACTTCTCGTGTTTAAAAGCTAAATGTTTAAAAGAAAACCGAATAGTTTCATTGTCGGCATTAACTATTGGTCGAATGGCTGTGTTTGATTTAAGTTTAGTTGGTCGTATTTTTTTCTTTGCCACACAGGCTACTCTTCACTAGCGAGTTTGGAGTAAAAAGTTTTCATTGCTTTCTTAGGTATTACTGCTGTGGAAGCTTCATCCAGAGGTGTATTTCCCCTTGCACCAATCCAAGGTGTTTCGGCATGTGTCATTTGTTCTAACTGATACCCTGAAAATTTTCCATATATATCAAAAATTTCAATTAAATGTTCCTTAATATCGTTAGGTATCGTAACATCGCTTGGTTTTTCGGTAATAGGGTTCCAGCGATATTGTTTAAATTTCGAGTATAATTTCGGGCAAACGGGGCCATGAATCCATGCCTGGAAATCATCGTCAAACAAAGGCTTGTCATATAGAGCCAAATTCCATGCTTGTGCATAGTAGACAAGTTTTTGCAATTTCAGATTGGTAAGGTAGTCACCATGTTTCTGAGCAAAACCGATAAAAAAATCGGCAATAGCATCGCATGTTAAGGTATTCATTAGGCTAACCTTTTTATCCGGTTAAAAAACTTTTATATTTATGTAATATGGGTAACTTCAGCACAAATGCCTAACAATTGCATGCAGCTGACCGCCGGAAGCGTCACAGCTTTTGCAAAAAACCGCAAACGCTGCGCCACTTTCGGCGGTCAGCTGATGCAGGTGTTAGATGTCATCATTAATACTTATCCACAAGATGTTTGATTTCATGAATCCCGGTTCTTTATATTGAGTTGTAATTGTTTTGAATTCAGTTGCTGAGCTCCAACCATTAATACTGGTAACCAAAAATACAGCCACATCGGCCTTGGATGATCAATCAGTTTGTTGCCATCGCTGAGACCACAGATTATCCCATAGAGCAAAAATGCGATATATTGAATCTGGTCATGATGTTTATTTTGCATGTAAGCGGTTATCAAGCTGTGTACTAGAAGTGTGAGTAAGAATAGTAAGCCAACCACCCCACCATAAAGCATGGTTGCCAAAAAAATGTTATGTGGATGTGGTATGCAGCTGCATGCAGGGAGTTGAATGGTTTCATTGGCACTTAATCCCAGTCCAAACCAGGGCGCATCCATCACCCGTTGCCAGATTTGCTGCCAGATCAGAAAGCGATAGGAGTCGCCACCATTACGGGAAATAAAAAAAGGTGTATCGATGATGTTGTTAACCATTAACAGCCCTGTTACCAAGGCAGTGATTAGCAAAGCATATATGATTTTTCGATGTGTTCCAGCTAATAATTCTGCAACAATGATTGCGCTGATCAGCGCAATCATTGGTCCCCTGCTTTGTGTCAACATCATATCCAGTACAAGAATAGTCAGACCAATCAATTTTACCCATTGAATGTAACGTACTTTCAGTTTAACGCCATAGCACAGCATCAATGCTGCGAATCCATATGTTGATGCAGCCAGTATTTCGTGTTCCAGAATACCGAAGTTCTTGAGACGGTCAGAGCCACTGTACATGCTACTGTCGTAGATAGCCATTGAAACAATGGCCATTACAATTGCTGTTCCAGAAATAACCAGGCCGAGTTGCCTGGTAAATTTCGGGTTGTAGCATGTTATGACCATGCATGCAAAACCAAGCATGTAAATCAGTCGTTTTGCATATTTAACCCAGTCGTTTGCTGTTGTTTGTTCACCCCATGCTAGACTCAAGACCAAATAGCCCAGAAACACCGTTGTCAGGCGAAAAATCGATGATTGCCAGTAATCTCTAATGTCCTGGCGCCGTAATGTCAGCAGAAAAGGCAGTAATACCAGAACATAGTATGCTGTATTGTGAGGTTTTGATTTTGGAAAAAAATAAAACCCAGCCAAAAAGATAAGCAATGCCCAGCAGATATAGCATCGTACAATATGTCTTGCTGGCAGCCAGTGATGCATTGGATTAATGTAGCAGCCGATTGATTGCGAGTTCCAGTTGTTTCTGGAATTGCGCTGTTGAAAAACTGTTGAGCAAGTGCTCGTATCCAGCGTTACCAATTTCTCTACGTTGCTCCACATTCAGCTGTGTGATTGACAGGATCGCTTGCGCAAGCTGATCGGGATTGGCGGGAGCAACAAGTTTTGCACCTTGATTGACAATTCCGCCAATACTCCCGACTCGTGTCGCAACAATGGGGAGTCTGGCTGCCATCGCTTCAAGCAGGACAAGACCGAATGGTTCCACGATTGATGCTAATACAAACACATCGAATGCAGGCATCAGTCG
>DRLZ01000365.1 GCA_011322755.1 Crenotrichaceae bacterium | reverse complement strand
TCAAGGAACTGACCAAAGCGATTGAAACCGATGCCAAACGCCATGCTGAGATCAAGCGTTTGCAAAGTATCCCCGGGTTTGGTCCTACCGTATCCAGCACCTATTTTAGTGTCATTGGCGATGGACGGGCATTTCACAATGGGCGTGATGTGGCCGCATCGCTGGGATTGGTTCCACGCCAACACAGCAGTGGCGGGAAAAGCACATTGCTTGGAATTAGCAAACGAGGTGACAGATACCTGCGCAGCTTACTGGTTCATGGCGCGCGCTCAGTTGTTATTCACGCCCACAAGAAAGACGATGCATTGAGTCGCTGGGTGACGCGCCTGATTGAGCGGCGCGGAAAAAACAAGGCAACCGTGGCACTGGCCAACAAGCTAGCGAGAATTGCCTGGGCGGTGACAACCAGCGGCAAACCCTATCGAGAAAATTATGCGATTTGATTGAAAAACAGACGATCACTCATGATTGAGTTAGCTTGATTACCACGTTATCCATGATTTTGCGAAAGACATGATTAACAAGATGACACAATAGGTCAGACCGGCATGCTGGAAACCTGACCGACCCAGAGGATATTAAAATCCGATAGGTTGAATAGGACAGTATGCACAGATTTCATCAAGGCTCGGGATGTTAATCATCCTTGTTAAAGAAGCCGGATATATGGAAGCAAATCTATCCCTGTCATCTGTTCAACAATGTTACTTGCAAAAATGGAGGAGACCATATATGGGGTGAGTTTGCGAACCCCAACAACATACGTTTGATAATGAATGAAACAACAGGATTGAGCTGAATGCATTATCGACGGGCAGATGTAAAAGATGGAACATATTTTTTCACGGTGAATTTAGCAGAACGATAAAATCTGGTGACACAATACTTAATTATCCTAATTTATAGTTCAACTAAATCTTGTGTCACCAGATTTCACAAACGTCGTGTATTGTGTCCCTTGAATTCCATATTTGAGGATTGCAATGCTGACCCAAGTTATTGAATAAAGTCCTTCATTTGGTACTGCAAACGTATAAGGTAACCACTATCGCTTGACTTTATTGCGATTATTGTGAAGAATCGGCAGAAAATGGAATGTTGCCTGATGAAGTTGCCGTTATTGAGCGAATGGAAAAGTTCAAAAAAAACCAACGTGTGCGCTTTGAGTGCAAGACATAGCGAGCGAGAATAACACTGTGTATAAGGAGGATTACATGAAGGTTTTGAATGTTGTCCAGCACAGTGAAAGGGGTGCTTAACTGGTTTTTAAACGTTCCTGAAAGTGTTGATGAGATTAATTGCAAAAAATTAACATCAATTCAAGCATAGTCTTGTTCTGTTTGTTATAACGTTTGCTGGGAGTTGCTGGTATGTCAGAAGAAGTCGAGACAGGCGTTGTTAAGTGGTTTAATGATGAGAAAGGATTTGGGTTTATTGAACGGGAAAATGGGTCTGATGTGTTTGTACATTTTCGTTCAATCATCGGTACCGGCCGTCGAACATTAATCGAGGGTCAACAAGTCAGTTTTGAAGTCACTGAAAGTGAAAAAGGGCTTCAGGCAGATAATGTAACTGTTGTTGGTTAGTCCTCCGTTTGTTGCCAGTTGAAAGAGATTCCAGAATTTAATTGACAGGCTCATTACAAGCGTTGGTTGTTGTTTTAATCTCTGGGTTCAGCTAGTACGCACCGCAATATGCCATAGTCATAGTTCTGTTCTAGCGCTTCGTAAAGTGGTTTTAGCTTGTCTTTATTGTCCTCATCAAGTGAGTCATGCGTTGCAATAATAGTATCGAACTCGTTGTCACTGATGTCGACAACGTGTCTGGCATCAAGAAGACCTGCTTCGATGGCTGTTGCCAAATGCGAATAGACCGTTGCTGGTTTTAGTTCACGCTGAGCTGCGATCGTCTGGATATCTACATCCTGTTGGTAAAGTATCAATGTATGATTGACGGTATCACTGAAGCGGTTATCAAGTAAACCGGAAACTGGATATTTCAGAATGACTTGTAAAAAATAATCGCCATAGCGTTGCAGTTTTTGTGCGCCCACGCCATTGATTGTTAGCATTTTCTGTAAGTTTTGCGGGCGTTCATTGACCATTTCCAGAAGCGTCGCATCATGAAAGATAACAAAAGGAGGCACGCCAGCCTGGTCTGCCAATGTTTTTCGGCATTCGCGTAACGCTTCCCACAATGGTTGATCTTGTGGTCTGACAGGCGTATTTTGTTTTCTGGAGGCCGATGACTTTTGCTCGGCTTTCTGCTTCTGCTGTTGACGAAGCAATAATTTTTGTTCATTGCGTAACAAGGAACGGCTTTTCTCTGTGAGTTGTAATGCACCATGGCGTTCCATGTTAACTGCCAGGTACCCGGCGGTGACGAGATGTCGGAAGATACTGCGCCATTGTGGAATTGAAATATCGGTGCCTATGCCAAATGTACTCAGTTGGTCATGTTGATTGCGTTGTATGCGTTGGTCGTGTTTACCGACCAGGATATGAATCAAATAGTTGACCCCGAACCGTTGTTCGCTTCGATATGCACAAGATAACGCCATACGTGCTGCTTCTGTCGCATCCCATGTTTCAGGTGGACTCAGGCAATTATCACAATTACCACATTCTTTTGGCGATGCTTCATCAAAATATGCCAACAATGCTTGCCTGCGACACGTGATTAACTCACAAAATCCAAGCATCGCTTCCAGTTTGTTGTGTTCAATTTGTTTGTGTAGATTGTCCGCATCAGAATTGTCAATGAACTGACGCAAGGTAATGACATCCTGTAATCCAAATGACATCCACGCATTGGAAGCAAGTCCATCACGTCCGGCGCGCCCGGTTTCCTGATAATAGGCTTCGATGCTTTTGGGTAAATTTAAATGGGCAACAAATCGCACATCGGGTTTATCAATACCCATACCAAATGCAATGGTTGCGACAATAATGATATTGTCTTCACGCAAAAAACGCTGTTGATGTAATTGTCGTATATCAGCAGATAATCCAGCGTGATAGGGAAGGGCAGTTCTGCCTTGTTCGGTTAACCAGAGTGCAGTTTCTTCGACACGCTTACGAGACAGACAATACACAATCCCTGCATCTGAAGCGTGTTCGCTTTCAATGAATTTCCATAATTGTTGGCGCGCATTGCCATCGTTATGAATAATATAGCGGATGTTCGGTCGATCAAACCCACTTACAAATACATTGGCGTCATCCAGGTTTAACTGTTGAATGATTTCCTCGCGTGTACGTTTGTCTGCTGTGGCTGTCAGCGCAATGCGGGGAACTGCTGGAAAACGCTCATGCAAGATTCGTAGTTGCTGATACTCTGGTCTGAAATCATGTCCCCAGTGAGAAACACAATGTGCTTCATCAATCGCAAATAAACAAATGTCAGTGCTTGATAGGATCGCCATCATTCGCTCAGTCATCAACCTTTCAGGCGCAATATACAGCAAATCAATGTCATTATTGTGTAATTGTTGTTCGACTTCGTGGGCTTGTTGTCCGCTTAGTGATGAATTGAGGTAGGCTGCGCGTATGCCGAGCTGTTTGAGAGCATCGACCTGATCCTGCATCAAGGCGATTAAGGGTGATATGACAACACCTGTGCCACGACTAACCAATGCCGGAATTTGATAGCAAAGCGATTTTCCTCCGCCAGTCGGCATCAATACCAATACATCCTTGTGTTCCAGTAATGACAGAATAATTTCAGCTTGCGAATGCCGAAATGTCTTGTATCCAAAGGTATGGTTAAGTACTTGTAATGCTTCTTTCATGCAGTGGTTGTTTGCCGTGGAACAAACTGACTAAATATCATGTGGCTATGATGAAAAATGAGGAATACCCAATACATCAGCCTGGTTCAATGTGATCTGACGAATGGCATACACCCAGTCTTACATCCGGGATGT